>DFBR01000178.1:0-10428 GCA_002367375.1 Erythrobacter sp. UBA3075
CCCAACTCGCTCGCCACGGCGGGATAGGTGACCCTCCCGGCATGGACATTGAGTCCCTGCGCCAGATGCGGGTCGGCCCGCATAGCCTCCTTCCAGCCCAGATTGGCGATCCGCAATGCGTGCGGCAGGGTGACATTGTTGAGCGCATAGGTGCTGGTGCGGCTGACCGCGCCGGGCATGTTGGCGACGCAATAATGCACAATGTCGTCAACGATATAGGTCGGATCATCATGCGTCGTGGCCTTGCTTGTTTCAAAGCAGCCACCTTGGTCGATGGCAACGTCCACCAGCACCGCGCCTGGCTTCATGGACTTGAGCATTTCGCGGCTAACCAGCTTGGGCGCTGCGGCACCGGGCACCAGCACCGCGCCAACGACCATGTCGGCATCAGCCACCGCCTCTTCCAGATTGGCGCGGCTGGCGAACCTTGTGCTGGCGCGCGCTTCGAAATGGGTGCCGACTTTTTCCAGCACGGTCGGGTCGAGATCCATGATGACGGTGTCCGCGCCAAGGCCAGCAGACATTTGCGCGGCGTTGAAGCCGACCACGCCGCCGCCGATAATGACGACCTTGCCTGGCATCACGCCGGGAACGCCGCCCAGCAGCACTCCGCGTCCGCCATGCGCTTTCTCCAGCGCGGTTGCGCCCGCCTGAATGCTCATGCGGCCAGCAACCTGGCTCATCGGAGTCAGCAACGGCAGTCCGCCGCGATGGCCGGTAACGGTCTCATAGGCGATGGCTGTGCAGCCTGATTTGACGAGACCGGCGGTCTGGTCGGGGTCGGGCGCGAGGTGGAGGTAAGTGTAAAGCACCTGACCTTCGCGCAGCCGGGCGATTTCTTCGGCCTGCGGTTCCTTCACCTTCACGATCATTTCGCATTGCGCAAAGATGTCATCGACGGATTCGACCACCTTTGCGCCGCGTTCTGTATAGTGGCTATCGAAAGCGCCAATGCCTTCACCAGCGCCCGCTTCCATCCACACTTCGTGACCATTGGCGACCAGTTCCCCGGCGCTCTCCGGCGTCAGGCCGACGCGGTATTCGCGGTTCTTGATTTCGCGGGGACAGCCGATACGCATGGGAATTCTCCAATAGATTCGCTGGCTGACCCGCTACAATTGCAATCAATTGCGCGCAAGAAGAGTCGGTGTGAGGCTGCTTAAACCATCACATCTTCAATACCGGGCACCGTAATCGTCCTTTCACCGCCAAAATCCTCATGGACCGAGATCAGGCCAGTTTTTTCCAGATGGTCGAGCAGGCGGCGGATGCGGCCGGGGGATGCCGTGCCGTAAACGCGCGCCAGATGGTCCTCGTCGGGCGCGCGTTTACCTTCAGCAGCGGCCACGACGATGGCGAGATAGGGCGCGAGCACGTCGTCCGCCACGCCTTGGGCCAAGCGTTCGATCGCCTCGCGCGGGGCACGGTCTAGCCGGTCGATTCCGGCGCTGGCGAAGGCGAATTGGCGGCGGAAGCCGGGCATGTCGATATGGGCAGAAGCAATGCCCCGCTCGCGGCAGCGGGTGGCAAAATCGCGGAACAATGTGGCGGCGGGGCGGAAAGTTGCGCCTTCTTCGGCGGCAAGTTCGCGCAGCAAATCTTCCACGCTGCCTGATGGGGCGGCCTCAGCGGACGCTGGCTTGGGCGGCTCTGCCTCGGCGCGCGCGGCGATGCTCTCTGCCAATGCATCGACATCGGGGGAAGGGGGCGGAGCAGGCGGGGGCGGACGATGCACCGTTTCGGCAGCTTCCTCCGCCAGCTCGGCATGAAGCAGCGCGCCCATTTCTTCTGCCCCAGCTTGCGGCAAGGGCGTGAGCGCGCTCGCGCCGTTCTTGCCGCCCGATTTCACCGTCCCGATATGCACCGCCACCGGGCGACGGCTCACCGCCGGACCAAGACCGAGGAAATGGCCGCGCTGCAAATCGCGAATTCGCTCTGCCTGTTTGCGGTCCATGCCGAGCAGATCGGCGGCGCGCTGCATGTCGATATCGAGGAATGTGCGACCCATCAGGAAGTTGCTCGCCTCTGCCGCGACATTCTTCGCCAGCTTGGCAAGCCGCTGCGTGGCGACGATTCCGGCGAGGCCACGCTTCCTCCCCCGGCACATGAGGTTGGTCATGGCGGACAGCGTCATGCGGCGCGTGTCTTCGGCCATTTCGCCAGCGGCAGAGGGGGCAAACATCTGCGCTTCGTCCACCACCACCAGAGCCGGATACCAATGCTCGCGCGGGGCATCGAACAGGGCAGTGAGGAATTGCGCGGTACAGCGAATCTGCTGTTCGACTTCGAGATCTTCCAAGGCCAGCACGACCGAGGCGCGGTGCTGGCGGATGCGGCCTGCCAGGGCCTCTATTTCGCGCGGGGAATAGCTCGCGCCCTCGATCACGACATGGTCGAAATGGTCGGCCAGCGAAGTGAAATCACCTTCGGGGTCGATTACGACCTGCTGCACAAGGCCCGCGCTCTGTTCGAGAAGACGGCGCAGTAGATGCGATTTTCCGCTGCCCGAATTGCCCTGCACCAGCAGGCGGGTGGCGAGCAATTCTTCCACGTCGATCGGTACCGGGGTGCCGTGCGTGTCCTTGCCGATTTCGATTTGGGTCGTCACTCTTGCATGGATAAGCGAAGCAGCCTTCGCAGCCTAGCTGGCAGCGACGCTTATCCAGCGATGTATTTGCACAAAGCGGTATCAGGCGGCGCGCTGGATATCCTTGATCTCGCGGATCGTCCCGTGGCCCATTTCAGCATGCACTTTGAGCTTGGTCAGCGCATTGCTGACGCCCAGCGCCATCATTTCGCATTCCTGCTTCCATTCGCGCATGGTCATGTCGTTTTCGAATTGCACACGATTGACCAATCGCACAGCGCAGCTTTCGCAGCCGGTCGGGGTGATTTCATAGCGTTCATGTGCCTGCACCATCCGCCCTGCGCGCGGCGTGGCCTGCGCATCATAGGCATACAGGCGGCCCGGTTCGGCTTCTGTCACGACCAGCGTGAAGGCGTGGTCTGGCAAGAGATCAAGATGCAGGCGAAAGCGGCCATTTGCGACGGTTTCAACCGTGCCTTCATCGCGCTTCCAATAGCGTGCATCGGCAATGTCGAGCAGGCCGAACATGGTGTCGGCAGAGCAATCCACCTCGACAGTCGCATCGAATTGCGCCGGTCCCTCGGGCGCATGCTTGGACTTGAACAAATCGAACATGGGTCTTTCCCCTATTGCGTCGGTTTCCGGCATAGGGCGCGCGTCTTTAAGGGCGACTGCGCAAATGTGGTTAACGCCCCGCTCACCAATTCGCGCGCGGGGAGAGCGGACTTATGCGAACTTCTCGCCCGCCAAAACCATGGCGCGGCGCAGACCTTTCTGGTTGATGTTCTGGATTTCGATGCCGGGGTGCGCGTTCACTTCCAGAATCATCGGACCGTCATTTTCATCGAGAATGATATCGACGCCCAGATAGCCAAGACCGATGGCGGCGCTGCATTTGGAACTCATATCCAGCACCCGGTCCCATTCAGGCACCTGAAAGCCGATCAGCAGCGCGCCCGAATCCGGGTGGTGGGTAATTTCTTCTCCGACGCACATCGCTCTGGTGATGACGCCCGTTTCAATATCCACCGCCGCCCCGATGGCGCGCTGGTGCAAATTGGCCTTGCCGTCCGAGGCGTTGGTCGGGATGCGCATCATCGCCATGAGCGGATGTTCGCGCAGCGAAATAACGCGCACATCGGGCAGGCCTTCGGGCACGAGTTCCGTAATGCGCGGATCAGCCCGGATCAGCGGCTCGATCAGCGCCGCATCCTCGGCTGCGGAATCTCCGGAAAAGCCGCCATCAACGATGCGGCGTACGTGATTCATCACGTCTACAGGGGTGAGCCTGGTGCCCGATCCCTTGAACCAGTCGTTTCCTTCGCGCCGTAATGCCAGCAAAATGCCATCGCCCTGACTGCCGCGTGCCGGCTTGATCGCCCAGCTTTCCGGCAGATCGCGTACCGGATCAAATTCAAGCAGATCCCCATAGCTGGAGATGACGCATATCGTTCCGGTAGTTACGACTCCGCCAGCGTTCAGCGCCACTTTCGCCGCCACTTTGTCGCGCGCTTCCTCGATCGCCCAGCGCGGGTTGTACTTCGCGATGATCGAGTTGCGCAGATTGATGCCCAGGATCTCGTCCAAATGCCCCTTCTTCGGCAAGGGTGTTGAGCCGGGCGTATGCGGTTCTTGGCCCGACGTTCCAGCCGCCGAAGCGCGGGTGCGGGAGAACGGGGAGATCGACTTGCGGGGTGATGACTTCTTGCTCGTCCTCTTCCTGCCCGCCGTCTTCGGGCGCGGCTTCAGTGCGTTCGTCAAGAGATGTGAGAAGGTTGGCATTGCGTCTTCCTTCGAGCCAAATGGGGGCGAAACGTTTGATTTCCGACATGCGCAGGCCGCGATATCGGCCCAGCAGGGCAATCGCGAGACCGGCAAAACCGGGCAGAACAAGGGGTGAAATTTCGATCAGTGTCAGGGCGACGTTGCTGACCATCACAAACTGGATGAGCAGCGCAAGGATGAGCGTCTGAAACGCGATATTGGCGGCTTCCTTGGCGCCGTCCTTCTCCCATTGGCGGTGCCAGCGTTCGACCACCAGCGCGGTCACCACCACAGGGAAGGCATCAACCTGCAATTCGGTATCGAGGGCGACCTGCAATCCGGCCAGTACGAACACCACGAAGGAAATCAGCACGCCGAGAAAGCCGACGCGCGTCATGCGCAGTTTGAGCAGCGCGGGTGCAGCAAGCATGCCGACACCGACAGCGGAAATCAGCACGATGGGCCCGAAAATTGGCCCGATTTGCAGGAAGGCGATGGCGATCAGCATGGGTGTGAACAGGCCAAAGGCCTTCATCCCCACAAAGCTGCGCGCCAGCACCACAAGAAATGCACCAATAGGTAGCGCCATCAGCAGATTGGACGGCTTCATCCCCCAAACCGCGTAAGACACCGCCTGCTCGCCGAGCGAGGAAGGCATCTGGAACGGATCATTGGTGTTGGCGACACCGAGGAATGCCAGCAGCAGGATGATGCCGATAACACCGGCACCGATCAATGCCGGGCGCTTGATCTGCGGGGTGGCCTTGGACAAGACCTTTCGCAGTTTGCGCCAGCGGCTCAGCCGCCATATGCGCAGCGTTCTAAAAGACATGGCCGATGCTCACGCTGAAGCGATAGCCGCGCCGGTTGCGCACCGGATCATTGCTGTCGGCGAAGATATATTTGGCTTCGGCTTCGATCCGCCAATTGCCTGGCCACCACAGCAATTCGACCTCGGGCACAACTTGCGTGTCCTCGCGCAAGGTATTGTTGGGTGTGAGCCGCCCGGCAAAGCCGGTTTGGCGCAGTTCAATCGCAGGCCGAACCCGCAGATCGGAGGTGATTGGGCGGGTGTAGGACGCGCTCACAGATTCGCGTGTGTAGCCACGCAGCGGGTTAGCGGAGGTAATCTCCTCGGCGCGCAGATCGAAATTGATGTAGTGATAGCGGCCCAACCGGTGGCGATAACCGGCATCGACGCGCATGCCTTCACCCTGCGAAGATGCGCCGCCAGGGCCGTCACCATCGTCATATTCGCGGTCCCGCCAGGTGCCGCGCACGCGGAAACGGTGCGCGCGCTCAGGTTCGAATTCAACGCGGGCAGAGACTTGCAATTCGTCGGTATCGCCAGATTCGACAGTGACCAGATCGTCATACAGCCGCCCGCGCAGCTCCACTTCCCAGTCATCGTCCAGCTTCTGCGTGACAGATGCAGTCAGGCGGTCGCGGTTATAGCCGTCGCGCCCGGTAGCAGAACCGAAGCGTTCGACTTCAATGCGATCGGCTTCGAGGCGGACCTGCGTAACTTCATTGCCGATTTCGACGCCGATCTGGCCGCGCAAATAGCCGCCGTCGCCATTGATGATCAGCTCATCATCGCGGTCTTCGCTTTCGGACAGCACCACGCCCAGTTCGGCGCGCGCGAACGGATCGACCGACCAGCCCGCAAGATCGTCCTGCGCTGCCAGTGACGCAGGCACCAGCGCAATGGCCAACACACCGCAAAACGCGAGGCGCAAAGTTCTGACGGCAATAGAAATATGAAGCCCAATCATGATCAGGGCTTCTACGCAGGTGAGAGTTTACGAAGTGCTAACTGTAAAACGAAAGGGTTGGCTGCATTGCTAGAGCGGATTGCCATCCCGGTCGCGGAAGATCTCGCGCCTGCCTACGTGATTGGCGGGACCGACCAGTCCTTCGCTCTCCATCCGCTCAATCAATTTAGCCGCAGTGTTGTAACCGACGCCCAATTGCCGCTGGAGCCAGCTTCCGCTCGCCTTCTGGTTTTCGATCACCACCTGGCAGGCCTGACGGTATTTGCGTTCTTCCGGATTATCCGATGCGGTTAATTCATCCTCGAAATGTAACCCACCGTCCTCCGGCTCCTCAGTGACGCTGTCGACATAGGCCGGTTCGCCCTGCGCACGCCAATGTTCGGCAACCTTCTCGACTTCCTCATCCGACACGAAAGGTCCGTGAACCCGCTTGAGCGCGCCGGTGTTTGGCTTGAACAGCATATCGCCCTTGCCGAGCAATTGTTCGGCGCCCTGTTCGCCAAGGATCGTGCGGCTGTCGATACGGCTGGTGACGTTGAAGCTGATACGGGTGGGCAGATTGGCTTTGATAACGCCAGTGATAACATCGACCGATGGGCGCTGCGTCGCCATGATAAGATGAATGCCCGCCGCGCGGCTCTTCTGGCTGAGGCGCTGAATCAGCACTTCGATTTCCTTGCCAACGGTAACCATCAGATCGGCCAGTTCGTCCACGATCAGCACGATTTGCGGCAGGATTTCGTAATCGAGTTCCTTTTCCTCGACCACGGCCTCGCCCGTTTCAGGATCGTAGCCGGTCTGCACCGTGCGTTTCAAAGGTTTGCCCTTGGCGGCGGCGGCAGAGACGCGTTCGTTGAAGCCGCCAAGGTTACGCGCCCCGATCTCGCTCATCATCCGGTAGCGCCGTTCCATCTCCTCGACCGCCCATTTGAGCGATCGGACCGATTTGTGCGGCTCTGTCACCACCGGGGCGAGCAGGTGTGGGATATCGTCGTAAGACTTCAGTTCGAGCACTTTGGGATCGATCAGGATCAGGCGGCATTCGGCGGGCGTGAAGCGATACAGCAGGCTGAGCAGGATCGCGTTGAGACCGACCGACTTGCCCGAGCCGGTGGTGCCTGCGACCAGCAGATGCGGCATGGCGGCAAGGTCAGCCACGATCGGATCGCCCGAAATGCCTTTGCCCAGAATAATCGGCAGACCGCCCTTGGAATCCACAAATGCGGCGGAGGCGACCATCTCCTTGAAATTGACCATTTGCCGGTCGGCATTGGGCAGTTCGATACCCATCACCGTCTTGCCCGGTATTGGCGCGACGCGGGCGCTGATCGCGCTCATATTGCGGGCAATGTCTTCGGCAAGGCCGACAACACGGCTGGCCTTGATGCCCGCCGCTGGCTCCAGCTCGTACATGGTGACCACGGGGCCGGTCTTGACCGCCGTAATCTCGCCCTTGACGTTGAAATCATCGAGCACGGTTTCCAGCAGGCGGGCATTGCGTTCGAGCGACAATTTGTCGAGCGCGGGGGTCTTGTTGGCAGGTCCGTCTTCGAGCAGGTCTATCGTCGGGAGATCGTAATCGGCGAACAGATCCTTCTGCGATTTTTTAGCGGTAGGCTCGGCGCGCCGGGGCGGGCTGGCGGCATCGGTAATTTCGGGCGCACGGCGCTTGGCGAGCGGCGATCCGCCTTCCGCAATCGCACCCGCGTCGTCATCATCAGATAGCTGTTCGGGCCGCCGACGCTGTTTGCGCGTGGTTTCGGCCTTGAAGGGGTTGGACGGGGTGAACAGGCGGGGCGGGTTCCTGACCCATTCGGGCAGGGTCAGCAGGCTCGCCCAGTCGAGCGCGAACACACGGCCCGCCAGCAAGGCTCCGCCCAGCAGCGCGGCAATGCCGGTGGCAAGTATGGTCCAGAAACGCGCCGCTTCGGGCAGCAGTCCAGCCACAGCGCGAATGCCGCCTTCGCCCAGCAGGCCGATCAGTCCGCCAAACCCTGCGGGCCAGCTATGCTCACGCGGGTCGGACACCAGCGAGAGCACAGTCGCCAGCAGCGCCATTGCCACCAGCAATAGGGCAACGGTGCGCCACCATTTGCCGTCCCAATGCTCTTCCTCATCGGCATCGCGCCACAGCTTGCGGGCGAAAACATAGGTTAGCGGCAGGAACAGCACCGACACCCAGCCAAAGGCCGCAAGCGCGAGATCGGCAACGAAAGCTCCGGGCTTGCCCATCCAATTGTCGACCACATCGCCTGCCGCAGTGGACAGCGAAGGGTCGGTCTGACTGTGGCTGAGCAGCGAAATTGCAAGGAATGCGGTGAAGGCGAAAAGCAGCACCGCGCCCGTCAGCTGCGCGCTGCGCGCGAGCGAGTGACGAAAGGCGGCTTTCCAATCCGCGTTCTGACCGGCCTTACTGGCCATGCAATACTCCCTCGATGTGCGTCCCGCCATGCAGAATCCCACAGTGGGACTCGGGGGTCAAGAAGTCTCGTCATTGTGAGCGCAGCGAAGCAATCGAGTTACGGCGCAACTGGATTGCCGCGTCGCCTACGGCTCCTCACAATGACGGTAACCTAAATGAAACCGTCGATTGCGGCCCAGCGAGGTGACTGCAATTGGCGCACGTTATTCAAATTCATCCCGCCAAGCGCAATTACCGGCATTTGCGCGTGACGGGCCAGCGTGTGCCAGCGCATCGGCCCCAGGGTTTTTGCTCCGGGATGCGAGCGGGTGGGGAAGACGGGGGAAAGCATCACCGCATCGGCCCCGATCCGATTGGCCTGCGCAATCTCGCGCATATTGTGCGCGGCGGCGATGTGGAGCAGGTCGCTGCGGCGCGGATAGAGTGACAGCGGGGCGCCATATATTCCGTCTGCGCCCCATTCACGGGCGGTCATGGCGCTGTCTGACAGAATCACCAGATGACCTTCGGCGCGGGCGATACGGCCCAGCTTGCGAAACTCTGCATAGCGTTGTTCCGGCGACAGATGATAATGACGATACACGAAGCCAAGCTGCACGGTGTAGGACCGCAGTATGCGGTGCAGATTATGCGCATTCCGCTCGTCAGACAGAAGCCACAAATCGGGGAGAGGGTTTCGGCCAAGCTCAGGACAGGGGTTTATGCGCGTCACCGCCCCGCTATAGCGTGCGCATGAGCAAAAATGCCACTCCCGCTGATCGCCTCGGTGCCGTGAATGCCGAAATCGCCAAGTCCTGCAAGATTGCACGGCGCGAGCCGACAGATGTCACGCTGATCGCAGTCAGCAAAACACATCCCGCCCCGCGCATCGCGCCGCTGATCGCTGCCGGACAGCGCGTTTTCGGAGAAAACCGCGTGCAGGAGGCGGAAGGCAAATGGCCCGCACTGCGCGAGGAAACGCCCGATGTGGAGCTGCACCTCATCGGTCAATTGCAGTCCAACAAGGCAGAGGAAGCGGTCGTGCTGTTCGATTGCATTCACTCGCTTGACCGTCCCAGTCTGGTGAAAGCGCTGGCGAAGGCATTCGACAAGGCCGGGCGGCAAGTGCCGTGCTTTGTGCAGGTCAATATTGGCGACGAAGATCAGAAGGGCGGCTGCGGGATCAAGGATCTGCCCGCGCTGCTGGAGCAGGCGCGCAATGCTGACATTCCACTGGCTGGACTGATGTGCGTTCCCCCATTCGGTATCGAGCCCGCCCCCTATTTCGCGCTAATGGCCAAGCTGGCGGACGATCATGGTTTGGCCAATCACCCGCTTGAAGGGCGCAGCATGGGGATGAGCGGCGATTATCCTACCGCAATCATGCTCGGCGCAACGCATATCCGCGTGGGTACGGCCTTGTTCGGCGAGCGCGGCTAGCTGTAACCAAGAGTTGACGAAAGGGCGTTTCGCGCGCCAAGTCCGGTCCAACACCTATAGTCCTGGGAAACCCGCATGATGTTCCGCCTTGCCTTTGCCGCCCCGCTCCTGCTCGTTGCTGCTCCAGCCCTTGCGCAGGATGCCGAGGATGATCCCTATGGCGATTGCGCTGCGATTGAGAGCGATGCCGAGCGGCTGGCCTGTTATGATGCAACCTATGCGGACCAGCGCGTGGTTATTGCCGAACGGGCAGTGCGTGACGAAGAGCGGCGCGAAGAAGTGTTCGGCTTCCGTGAAGCGGATGCCTCTCTCGAACGCGGAGAGGCGGAGAACCCTGCTATCACTGCGACCGTCACCGAAGTGCTGCGAGGCGCGCGTCGCTCGCAAGTGCTGCTGATGGACAATGGTCAGCTCTGGCGCGAGATTTCCGGCTCCACCCTGCGCAACCGCGTCCGCGATGG
>DFBR01000178.1:10514-14271 GCA_002367375.1 Erythrobacter sp. UBA3075
CAACTCACTACTTAATGATGGCGAACGGGGCCTTAACCATTGTCGGCGTATTGAGCGATCAAATCGCCAATGAATCAGGCAATAGGGTCAATGGAAAACGCCATGCGGGAAGCAAATTCTCAGCAATCAGTTGAGCAGGCTGTAGAGGCCGAAAACCGCCGCGATAGTGGACGCGTGCAGGTGGATATCGACTGCGAAATTCGCGTGGGAACACGCGCCTGGCGCAAGACGCGGATCGCAGATCTCACGCCCGGCGGATTTCAGGTCACGATTATAGATATGCCTGCGCGCGGCACATCGGTTTACGTTCGCTTTGCAGGGATACAGATGCAGCAGGCCGAAGTGTGCTGGGCGGACAGGGACACGGCTGGATGCAAATTCGTCACGCCGCTCAGCCTTTACGTGTTCGACCACATCGTTGCATCTGCCACCTGACCGGTCGCGGGCCGGACAATACTCAACTCATTCCGCAGCGTCGGCCAATTCGCGCTCTCCGGCGGTAATGGCATCAAGCAATGCGCGTTCAACCTTGGCCATGCGGCTGGGTGAAGAGATTTTCGTGCCCAACAAATCGGTCACGTAGAATGTGTCAACCGCGCGCTCACCATAATGGGTGATGTGGGCGGAATTGATCAGCAGGCTCTGTTCAAACATGGCGCGCGTCAGGCGATTGAGCAGAGCGGGGCGATCGGTCGCGTTCACTTCGATCACGGTAAAGTGATTTGATGCGTTATTGTCGAACACGACATCGGCGGCGATGTGGAAGTTTTCCGCGCGCATCTGCTTGAGTGGACGTTTTTCGAGGCTGGGCACCATGTCGATGCGATTGGCCAGCGCATCCTCGATACCCTTTTCCAGCCTTTCGATCTGCGATGCCTCGCTAAACGGCTGACCCAGCGGGTCCTGCACCAGAAAATTGTCGACCGCCTTGCCCATGCGATTGGTATGAATGCGTGCATCGATGATATTGCCGCCAGCGAGGTGAATCGCCCCGGCAATGCGGAAAAACAGGCCCGGATGATCGTCTGCGATCACCGTGACCATCGTGGCACCTAGCGCCTGATAATATTTGGCATGAGTCGACAGCGAATGCTTCGCCTTCATGGCAGCGGCATAATGCGGCAGGTTGATGGCGATCACCTCTTCCGGCTCGGCGATCCAGTAGGTGTCGCCAAAGCCTTCGGACAATTGTTCCACCAGCGCAGCCTTGTCACCGAGCAGCTCTGCCACGCGTTCTTTCTTCGCGGCAATTCGCTGGGCCCTGCCATGGGTTTTGTGACCCAGTCGCAAGAGTTCCTGCGCGGCTTCGAACAAATCGGCGAGTAGTTGGCGCTTCCAACTGTTCCAGACCCCTGGGCCGACCGCGCGGATGTCGACGATGGTGAGCAAGGTCAGCAGCCGCAGCCGTTCAAGGCTTTGCACTTCGGCCACGAAATCACTGATGGTTTTCGGATCGGAGAGATCGCGCTTGAAGGCGGTTGCGCTCATCAACAGGTGATGGCGCACCAGCCATGAAACCAAATCGGTTTCTTTTCCATCCATCCCCAACCTTGGGCATAGCTTTTTCGCCACTCCGGCTCCCAGCACCGAATGATCGCCGCCGCGCCCCTTGGCGATATCGTGCAGCAGCGTGGCGACAAACAGCACCCGGCGATTGACCAGTTTTGGCAGGATGTCAGTGGCCAGCGGATGGTCCTCCACCAGCGCACCGCGCTCGATATCGCTCAGCAGACCGATCGCGCGGATTGTATGCTCATCCACGGTATAGTGGTGGTACATATCGAACTGCATCTGCGCGTTGACCTTGCCAAAATCAGGCACGAAACGGCCGAACACGCCTGCCTCATTCATCCAGCGCAGCACGGATTCAGGGTCCTTGCGCCCTGCCAGCACTTCGAGGAACAGCGCATTGGCGCGCGCATCCTTGCGCACCTTTGCAGTGATAAGCGCGGCATCGCGGCGGGCAATGCGAATGGTTCCGGGATGCACTTCCAGCCCTTCACGCTCTGCCACGGCGAAGATTTCGATCAGGCGTACCGGATCCTGCTGAAACCAATTATCAGACGGAGCGGCGATGACATCGCCATCGACCAGATAACCATCCACCTTGCGCGTCTTGCCCGGCCACATATTGGCGAAGAAATCGGCGACCCGGTTGGTTTGCGCTGTATGTTCTTCCATGTGGGCCAGAAACACGCCGGTCAGATGGCCGACATGCTTGGCCTGCAAGAAATAGAATTGCATGAAGCGTTCGACCGCGCTTTTGCCCGGACGATCAGCGTAATTCATCCGCGCGGCGACTTCGCGCTGCAGATCGAATGTCAGCCTGTCCTCGCCGCGCCCGGCAATGGTGTGCAAATGCGCGCGCACAGCCAGCAGGAAACTCTCGGCGCGGCGGAAGCTGCGATATTCCTTGTCGGTGAACAGCCCTTTCTCGACCAGTTCGGCGGCGCTTTTGACGCGGTGGACATATTTGCCCATCCAATACAGCGTTTGCAGATCGCGCAGGCCGCCTTTGCCGTCTTTGACATTGGGTTCGACGACATAGCGCGAATCGCCCATGCGTTTGTGCCGCGCATTGCGCTCTTCCAGCTTCTCCTGCACGAAATCGGCCTCTGATCCGGCGACAACTTCGTTCCAGAACTGTTCGCTCGCCGCGTCATAGACATCCTGATCGCCCCACAGGAAACGGCCTTCCAGCTGCGCGGTGCGGATCGTCAAATCGGACTGCGCCATGCGCAGTGACTCGGCCAGCGAGCGGGTCGAATGGCCGACCTGCAGGTTGAGGTCCCACAGATAATACAGGATCGCCTCGATCACCTGTTCGCACCAGCTGGTTGGCTTGTCGGGTGTGACAAAGGCCAGATCGACATCGGAGAACGGCGCCATTTCGCCGCGGCCATATCCGCCCACAGCCATAAGCGCGATCCGCTCCCCGCTCGATCTATTGCCGACCGGATAGACATGCTCGACCACATGATCGTGGACGATGCGGATCAGCTGGTCGATCAGGAAGGCCTGCCCATGCGCGTGTTCATGCCCGGCACCGGGCCGTTTGGAGAGGCGCTTGGCCAGCACTGCCCGGCCATCGGCGAGCGCCCCGCGCAGCGCCTCGACCACTTCCTGGCGCCCGGCCTGCGCGCCCTTGTCCTCGACAATCTCCGCAATTGAGGCGGCCAGCTGGCGGCGATCGATGATCTTGCGTTGTTTGCGGATGCGGGGAAGGCTCATGCTTGGTGAAATAGGCGCGTGCATCGCCGGATGCAAAGCGCGCATTGCTTGGGCTAAGCGAAGCAAGGCTTTCGCAAGCGCGCGCCCTGTGCCAAAGCGCCTCCATTCAGGGCCAAGAGTGGCTCAAATAGAAGATGAAAGAGCAAGGGGCGCACGCAATGCTGGATATGCTGGCAACATCAGCAAGTGACGCGATTCAATGGAGCCAGCTGGGTTTGCGCTCGGGCATCGACCTCGGCTTTTTTGAGCTTCAGTATTACTCGCTCGCCTATCTGCTGGGCCTGTTTTTCGCCTATTGGCATCTGTCAAAGATGATCAAGGCCCCCGGCGCGCCGATGGCACAAATCCATGTGGATGATTTGTTCTTCTATTGCACTTTGGGTGTGATCCTCGGCGGACGGCTGGGCTATGCAGCGTTCTACACCGGCGGCGACACTGGCGTGCCCAGCCTTTTCACCAGTTTCAGCGAAGACGAGCTTATCAGCTGGAACCTGTTGCGCCTGTGGGATGGCGGGATGAGCTTCCA
>DFBR01000178.1:14391-15988 GCA_002367375.1 Erythrobacter sp. UBA3075
TGGGCGATGGTGTTTCCTACCGATTCGCAGCAACTGGCGCGCCACCCAAGCCAGCTTTATCAGGCGTTTGGCGAAGGCCTGCTGGTGCTGGTGGTGATGCTGTGCCTGTTCTGGCTCACCCGCGCGCGCTTCCGCCCCGGCCTGCTGGTCGGCGTGTTCACCGCGCTCATCGCAGCGGCGCGCTTTATTGTGGAATATTTCCGCCAGCCCGATGCGCAATTGACCGAATTTGCCGCACGGACCGGCCTTTCGATGGGCCAATGGCTGACAATCCCGCTGATCCTGCTGGGCCTTGGGCTGGTTGTGTGGTCGCTAACGCGGCGCGAAATGGCGAGCGGCAAGCCTGCCGGCTCTGCGACGGGAACAGCTCCCGAAGTGGACACAGAGACGGCTTGAGCGATCTCGCCAAGACATTCCGCCGCCTGATCGCGTCCACCGGACCGATCAGCCTGGCGCATTACATGGCCGAATCCAATGCGCATTATTATGCGCAGCAAAACCCCATTGGCGGGCAGGGCGCGGACTTCATCACAGCGCCCGAAGTGAGCCAGATGTTCGGCGAGCTGATTGGGCTTTGGCTGGTGGACATATGGATGCGGGCAGGTAGCCCTGCGCCTGTCCACTATGTCGAGCTGGGGCCGGGACGCGGCACTCTGGCGCGCGATGCGAGCCGAGTAATGCGGCGGCAGGGCCTCTCACCACAAATGCATCTGGTCGAAACGTCGGAGAGGTTGCGGGAGGCGCAATTGGCGGCTGTTCCCAGCGTGGTCCATCACCACGATCTCTCCAATCTGCCTGAAGATGGCCCGCTCCTGCTGGTCGCCAATGAATTCCTCGACGCGCTGCCCGTGCGCCAATTGGTGCAAACGGGTGACAGCTGGCGCGAAGTGATGGTCGGGCTTGGCGCANNTCGAGATGCCCGGTCGCCAGCCGATGGACAGTGCCGTGGCACAGGCGCACCGGAGCGCTCCGCCCGGAACGGTGATCGAAACCAGCCCCGCATGCGCCGCTATTGTGACCGAAGTCGCTGACCGGTTGGCGGTGCAAGGCGGCGCGGCGCTGTTCATTGATTATGGCCATGCCGATGGCCGCACCGGCTCCAGCCTGCAGGCGGTGCGCGGGCATGAGAAGCTGGGCGTGTTCGATGCGCCGGGCGAGGCGGATTTGTCAGCCCATGTCGATTTCGCGCAGATGGCGGCGGTGGCGGGAGCGCAGGGCTGCCGGGTTCTCGGCACAGCAACGCAGGGCGATTGGCTCAATGCATTGGGCATCGAGCAACGCGCTGCTGCGCTTGCGGCATCTGCGCCGGATCAGGCTGACAGCGTGATGAGCGCCAGGGACAGGCTCATTGCGCCAGACCAGATGGGTGAGCTGTTCAAGGTGATGGGGCTGGCTGGCCCCAATTGGCCGGAAGGTGCCGGGTTCCAAACGACAAAGTGAGTCGCATCCCAGGCTGGGGCCTCTTCGCGTCAATCGGATCGGTTCCAGCCTGCGCTGCGACTCAACTACCGTTTTGCTCCAGTAACCGGCCCGCTGCCTGCTGCGCGCTGAGTTTGTCTTTCTCGCGGTCGACGGGCAAGCTAGCGGGCGAGGGCGG
>DFBR01000178.1:16061-18377 GCA_002367375.1 Erythrobacter sp. UBA3075
GCCATGCTCGGTCCAGGTTAAAGCCAGCTCGTCTCCCAGATCATCCACATGCAAGGTGACGTGGCCCTCATCCGCTGAAAGCGCGCCGTATTTGGCCGAATTGGTTGCCAGTTCATGGAACACCAGTGCCAACGGCGTTGCGACGCGCGGAGTGATATCTGCATCGACTCCGGTGATTTTTACGCGAGTAACGTCCTCACCGCCTTCATAAGGTGCGAACAGGGTTTCTAGCAGGCCCTGCAATTTGTCCTGAGCAATTCCGGCACTTGGCTGCACGAATTCATGCGCCCGGCCGAGCGAGCGCAGCACATCGATCAGCTCCTTCGCATAAGGTTCGTGTTCGGGTGTCTTGCGCACTTTCAGCGTGGCAAGGCCGATAATCACGGCAAAAATATTCTTGATGCGATGGGAAAGCTCATTCGCCAGCATGTCACGTTCGTTGAGTGCGGTGCGCACCTCATCGATATCGGTGATGGTCCCGAACCAGCTTATCGCGCCGCCTTCACTTTGCGCAACCGGCACGGCGAGGCCCAGCACCCAGCACCATGATCCATCTGCCTGCTTGAGCCGGTATTCAATCTCCAGCTCTTTGCCCTTGCTCAACGATTCGGCCCACGCCTCGAAGGCGCTCTTGGCATCATCGGGATGGACATAGGAGATCCATTCTTCTGCCAACATCGGCGGTTTGGAGCCGACCGTCTGCTCCCAGCGCGGATTGAAATAGTCGAAATTGCCC
This sequence comes from Erythrobacter sp. UBA3075, assembly GCA_002367375.1. Lineage (GTDB taxonomy): Bacteria > Pseudomonadota > Alphaproteobacteria > Sphingomonadales > Sphingomonadaceae > Alteraurantiacibacter. The sequence goes on from DFBR01000178.1 coordinate 16,798, forward strand.
TCCGCGTCAGCCGACCAGGCGATGGTGGGCACGCCGTCAATCATGCGCCGCAGCCGCTCTTCGCGTTCCTCGATTTCGCGGGCGGCACGGATATTGGCGCGCTTGGCATTGAGCCGCCGCATGACCGCCTGTCCCAGCACAGCCATGCCCTCGCGCTGGAAATCACTCAGGCCCTTGGCATGGCGCTCTGTGTCGACCACGCATAGCGCACCGAGCGGCGCGCCTTCATCCGAAATCAGCGGTTGGCCGGCATAATAGCGCACGCCCGGCGGGCCGGTGACGAGTACATTGTCGGTGAAGCGGGAATCCCGCTCCGGATCGCACACTTCCATCAATTCCGGCCCCTGCATCGCATGGGCGCAGAAAGAAACATCGCGCGGCGTCTCGCGCTCCTCGAGCCCTTCGCTGGCGAGGAACCGTTGCCGCAGCTCCTCGACCAGCGTGACCTGCGCCACGGGTGCATCGCACAGTCGCGCGGCGAATTTCACAATCGCCTTGAGTTCGGGGTCATCTTCCAGCGCATCGGGCTCGAAACTCTCGATTGCGCGCAGGCGCTCTGCCTCGTCGTCGAAACGGGGGGAGGCTTCAGGCGCAGGAGCCTTCGGCAAAGGATGGTTTAAATTCAGAATGTTACTCCGGTTGCCAAGGTTCTTAGCGATTGATTGGTGGAATTGAAAGCGAGCGATTTTCTGGTTGCAGATGTAACGTGTTTGCCTTGGCGCTTGCGCTTGCTATCTGGGCGGCTTCGCTGACAAGGATTTTGCAATGCGCGCCACTCCAGATTTTGATTTCGGCCTTGGTGAAGAGGCGCAGATGATCCGCGACAGCGTGGCGCGTTTTGCTGATGAGCGCATTGCGCCGCTGGCTGCGAAGATGGATGCCGAGGACTGGTTCCCGATTGAGCTGTGGCCAGAACTGGGTGAACTGGGCCTGCACGGCATGACGGTGAGCGAAGCGGACGGCGGTACCGGGCTGGGCTATCTCGAACACACTATCGCTATCGAAGAAGTGAGCCGCGCCAGCGCTTCGCTCGGCCTGTCCTACGGCGCGCATTCCAATCTGTGCGTCAATCAGATCGCGCGCTGGGGCAACCCGCAACAGAAGGCCAAATACCTCCCCGGCCTGATCAGCGGCGAGCATGTCGGATCGCTGGCGATGAGCGAGCCTGCTGCGGGCAGCGATGTCGTTTCGATGAAGCTGAAGGCGGATGCGGTGCAAGGCGGCTATCTGCTCAACGGCACCAAATTCTGGATCACCAATGGCCATGCGGCGGAAACGCTGGTGGTCTACGCGCGCACGGATGCGGACGCGGGCAGCAAGGGCATCACCGCCTTCCTGATCGAAAAGGATATGGGCGGCTTCTCCTGCGGCCAGAAAATCGAGAAGATGGGCATGAAAGGCTCCATCACATCGGAACTGGTGTTCGACGATTGCCATGTGCCCGAGGAAAACGTGCTCGGCGAAGTAGGCAAGGGCGTGCAGGTGCTGATGAGCGGTCTGGATTACGAGCGCGTTGTGCTTTCCGGCGTGCAGCTGGGCATCATGCAGGCCTGCCTCGACACGGTTATTCCCTATGTCCG
>DFBR01000178.1:18479-20331 GCA_002367375.1 Erythrobacter sp. UBA3075
ATCCTGCTTTCCAGCGAGAACGCCTTCCGCGTGGCGGGCGAGGCCATTCAAGCGCTCGGCGGCGCGGGCTACACGACCGACTGGCCGGTGGAGCGTTACTTACGCGATGCAAAGCTGCTCGATATTGGTGCAGGCACGAATGAGATCAGGCGAATGCTGATCGGGCGGGAATTGATTGGGGCGACAGGATGAGCGCTGACGACGAAGACTACGTCTATGACGAGGCGAGCGGCGAATGGATGCCGGCGTCGCAGCTGGCGGCGAAAGAGGCTGCGGCTGGTGAGGTCGAAGTGCGCGACGCGGTTGGCAATGTGCTGGCCGATGGCGATCAGGTGACCTTGGTCAAAGACCTTAACGTGAAGGGCGCAGGCCAGACCTTGAAGCAAGGCACGCTGATCAAATCGATCCGCTTGACCGGCGACGCGCAGGAAATCGACTGCAAATATCCCGGCATCAAAGGCCTCGTCCTGCGCGCCGAATTTGTGAAGAAGCGCTAGGGCGATGCATGCAACTTTGCAGTGCGATCAATTGACGTTAGACGCTTGGCTGTGACTACAGTCGAATTCATCTCCACTCTCGAGCCCAAACACTCCGATGGTGAAGTGAGAGCCGAGGGAATGAGCGGGATCGCACAGTGAGCTGGAGGTCGGCGACAATCTTGCTGGCTTTAGGGATGGAATCCATGCCGCCAGCTATGGCGCAAGATGCCACCGCTTGCCTGAATCGCATACAGGCCATGCGCGACGCGGTTGATTGTCAAAATACCGCGGGATACCGAAACGTCACATGGCACGATGGGTACACTGAATTTGCGGACGGTCGTCGATCAAGCTTTTTGGAAGCAAGACTCAATGGTCCCTGTCCAAAATATCGAACCTTTCACCGAGAAATCAGAACATCCTTTCCATCGGCAAATACGCAAATCGTGAGGCTAAAAAGTATTTCCACTCGCGTTGCATTCGATGGACGATATTCGGGCGACTATACTGTTTCGAATATGGAATATGTGTGTGAGCGCCGTGATGGTCGCTGGGGTATTTTTTCGCAAACGTGGCTTTCACGAAATGATCTCGTCAATGAGAATGCTGCAGCAGATTTTCGCCGTAGTGGCGGGTATGATCGAGATCTGGAGACTGAATATTGACCGCACCCATTCTCACTACGACACTCGACCGCGAGAGCCCGGAAGCCAAGGCGCGTTTTGCGCATAACAAGGCGCTGGCTGAGGAATTGCGCGAACATGTCGCCAAGGCCGCGCTTGGCGGCTCCGAAAAGCACCGCGAACGCCATGTGGCCCGCGGTAAGCTTTTGCCGCGTGAGCGGGTGGAGCGGCTGCTGGATCCTGGATCGCCGTTTCTGGAGATCGGCCAGCTTGCTGCAAACGGCATGTATGGCGGCGACGTAAGCGGCGCGAGCATGATTGCGGGTATTGGCCGCGTCTCGGGCCGTCAGGTGATGATCGCCTGCAATGATCCGACTGTGAAGGGCGGTGCCTACTATCCGACAACGGTCAAAAAGCACTTGCGCGCGCAGGAAATTGCCGAGGCCAATCACCTGCCGTGCATCTATCTGGTCGATAGCGGCGGCGCGAATTTGCCGTTTCAGGCCGATGTCTTCCCCGACCGCGATCATTTCGGGCGCATCTTCTACAATCAGGCCAATATGTCGGCGAAAGGCATTCCGCAGATCGCTTGCGTGATGGGCAGTTGCACGGCGGGCGGTGCCTATGTCCCGGCTATGTCAGACGAGAGCGTGATCGTGCGCGAGCAGGGGACGATCTTCCTTGCCGGACCACCGCTGGTGAAAGCCGCAACAGGCGAGGAAATCAGCGCCGAGGATCTGGGCGGCGGCG
>DFBR01000178.1:20398-20953 GCA_002367375.1 Erythrobacter sp. UBA3075
CACAAAAGCTCAAGTGGACTTGAAGGAGCCGCGCCCACCCAAATTCGACGCCGACGATCTCTACGCCATCATTCCCGATGATGTGCGCGCACCCTATGACGTTCACGAGGTGATCGCGCGCGTAGTCGACGGCAGCGAATTCCATGAATTCAAGCGCGACTATGGCTCCACACTGGTGTGCGGTTTTGCGCATATCTGGGGAATGCCGGTCGCGATCCTCGCCAACAATGGTGTGCTGTTTTCCGAGAGCGCACAGAAGGGCGCGCATTTCATTGAACTCGCCTGCCAGCGCGGCATTCCGCTGCTGTTCCTGCAAAACATCTCCGGCTTTATGGTCGGCGGAAAATATGAAGCGGAAGGCATCGCCAAGCACGGCGCGAAGCTGGTGACAGCCGTGGCGACCGCGCAAGTGCCCAAGATTACCGTGGTGATCGGCGGCAGTTTTGGCGCGGGCAATTACGGCATGTGCGGCCGCGCCTACAGCCCGCGCTTCATGTTCACCTGGCCCAATGCGCGCATTTCGGTGATGGGCGGAGAACAGGCCGCCTCCGTGCT
>DFBR01000178.1:21019-21768 GCA_002367375.1 Erythrobacter sp. UBA3075
TACGCCACCGCGCGATTGTGGGATGATGGCGTGATTGATCCGGTGCAAACCCGCGACGTGTTGGGGTTGAGCTTGGCAGCATGTCTCGAAGCGCCATTCCCCGACCGACCACAATTCGGCGTGTTCAGGATGTGATGGCGGTGGCTGAAACGAAAGACCGCCTCTATCTCCTCCCCACCGACTATGCCGATCCGGAACACGGCGGCGAGGTGTTTCATTGCCGTGACTGCATTACGGTTGAGGGGATGCTGGCGGCCTATCCGCAGCACGCCGCCAATATCGAGATCATCCGTGTGCCGTGGCCCCGTCCGCGCACTGCTGTGGTGGAAGCCATTGGTGAGGAAAATCAGAACCTGCCCGCCTTGGTCTTTGCCGAAGGCGGCTTTGCCAATGATATCGACGGGCTGATGGTGGCCCTGCACCAAAGGCATGGCTTCCCTCGCAGCCGTCCTTAGTGGTAGCGCGCATCAACAAATTTCGGTGTCGCGCCTTTGGGGAAGCGAATCTTTGAACAAACCCACAATTCTGTCGCGCATTGTCTGGCGCATTTTGCGCGGCCTTTACCGCTGGCAGGGCTTCAAGCTGGACGGCCGCGTGCCCGATATTCCGAAGTATATCCTCATCGGCGCGCCGCATACGAGCAATTGGGATTTCATCTTCTTTGCTGGCGCGGTGCGGGAGCTGGGGATCAAGCCCAATTTCATGGGCAAGGACACGTTGTTCAAATGGCCGATGACGCGGTTCATGTA
>DFBR01000178.1:21803-22234 GCA_002367375.1 Erythrobacter sp. UBA3075
GCGCTGGTCGTCGCGCCAGAGGGCAGCCGCACATCGGATGGACGCTGGCGCAGCGGGTTTTACCACATCGCGCATGGTGCGGGCATTCCCATCGTTCCGGCTTGGGTGAACCATGAAACCAAGCGCGGCGGGCTGGGAGAGCCGATTGTGACGACCGGCGATTTCCACGCCGACCTCGCGAAGCTGGCGGAATTCTACAAGGCCAACCGACCCGAATGCGAGCGGTTCGACATGCTGGCGGCACAGGCACGCGGCGAGGTCGAAGACGTGGGGCGCAAGAATGACTGATGCGCTGCTGGCCAATGCGGTGCAATTGCTGGGCGGAATGGTGCTGCTGTGGATCATCGCCATCGGCCTGCGCAGCGCCAGCTTTATCGATGCTGTCTGGGGACTGGCGATGGCCGCCCTCGCCATCACCTCCTTCGTGCAGG
>DFBR01000178.1:22279-28087 GCA_002367375.1 Erythrobacter sp. UBA3075
CGACTGGGCATCCACCTGCTGCGCCGATATCTGCGCGAGGGCGAGGATGCGCGGTATCGCAAGATCCTGCCGCCGCCCGATGACCGTTTCAATTTCGCCATAACCGCGCTGTGGAAGGTGTTCCTGTTGCAAGGCGTGCTGATCATGTTGGTGAGCAGCCCGGCGCAGGTCGGCATCCTTACCGCGCGTGCTGAGCAGACTGTGCCTACTTGGGCATGGGCAGGCGTGGCGCTTTATCTGGTCGGGATATTCTTCGAATGGGTCGGCGATTGGCAGCTTGCCCGCTTCAAGGCTGACCCTGCCAACACGGGCAAGGTGATGAACAGCGGCTTGTGGCGCTACACGCGCCACCCGAACTATTTCGGCGATGCCTGCGCGTGGTGGGGCATCTGGCTGGCGGCGATGAGCATTGATCCCGCAAGCGTTATCTGGACGTTGCCGGGACCGATTTTCCTCACTTTTACGCTTGTCAAATGGTCGGGCGCGGCGATGACCGAGGCCGGGATGCGCGATAAATATGGCGAGGAATTCGCCGCTTACGTGCGCCGCACTTCCGGCTTCATCCCGATGCCGCCCAAAAGCGCCTAACCCTCTCGATTGAGCGCGTATTTCAGGCTCGCTCCGATCATCGCAGCAGATGCTGCAATTATCAGGATCGCCCAGAGCCAATGCGGCAGGAACAGGCCTGCTTCGATGGCTCCGGTATCGGACAGCATTGGCCTCCCGCCGATTACGGTGCGTTCGGAAAACAGATAATCCCAATCGCGAAACATGCTCATCGCGCCGAGCACGCCGAGGAATTGTAGCGCGAACAGCTTGAGCCAGTCGCGGCCACGCCATGCCACCCATGCCAAGGCAGCCGCGACCAGTGGCAGGACAATCAACCCGGTCAGGCTGCGGACCCAGATCAGCACCGACAGCGCGATTACTCCTGCCAGCACCAGCAGCGCCGGACGCCACATTGTGTGGCGGCTGCTCGCAAGGATCAGCAATGCTCCGGCAAAGGCGGGACCGATGGGACCACCCGCCGCGATCAGCGCGCTGGAAATGCTCGACACTTCTGTGCGCGCCGAACTCTCGGCATAGCCCGATCCGCTGGGAAAGATCACCAGCCGTTCAAAATCGAGACCCAGCGCCAGCGCGGTAAGGCCGTGGCCCATCTCGTGAAACCAGGTGGTGAGAATGGTGAAAGGATAGATCAAATAATTGCCCAGCGGCAGGCCGGGCAGCACCATCACCAGCACGGCAGCAATGATCAGGCGGCCGATCTTCTCTTCCTGGCTTCCGGGGCGAACGCTGTACATGGCCGCTATATCGGCATGGCAGGCGGCGGAGCGCAAGGTCCGGGCGGGGAACGATCTGCCAACAGCGGATGCATGGGGTCAGGCGGCCTTGGTGGCGGGATCTGACGGCGGCGCAGGATTGCGCTCTGCGTAAAGGATCGACCAGCCGGCGAGGAACAGGCCTGCCACCATCGGCCCGATCACGATGCCCGCCAATCCCATGGCAGCAATGCCGCCAAGCGTGGAAATCAGGATCATCCAATCGGGAATGCCTGTGTCGCGGCCGACAAGAATCGGGCGCAGGACATTGTCGGCCATGCCGATCACCGCGACGCCGGAAATCAGCACCACTACGCCCTGCCAGATAGCGCCGGTCGCCAGCAGGTAAATCGCTACTGGACCCCAAATGATGGCCGGACCGATTGCGGGCAGTAGCGAGAACAGCGCGGTCAGCAGGCCGAGCAGCACGACCGAGGGCATTCCGGCGATCCAGTATGTCGCCGCGCCCAGCGCGCCTTGCACCAGACCGACCACGACCGAGCCTTTGATCGTGGCGCGCACGATGGAGAGGAACCGCTCTGCCAATTGCTCGGCAATCGTGCCTGCTACGGGCATGTGCGCCAGCAATCGCTTGCCGATGTCCTGCCCGTCGCGCAGCAGGAAATAGGCGACATACAGGCCCACGCCAAAGGCGAGGATAAAGCCCAGCGCGCTTTCGGTAATCGACAACGCTTCACGCGCGATCAGGCCCGAACTTTCGAGCGCCAGTTCCTGCGCGCGCTGCTGGATCAGCTCTGCCGTTCCGAAGCCTTCAAGGTCGAGACTGTTCCTGACGGTTTCGGGCAATGCTGCGAGGATCACTTCGAACCATTCGGCAACATCGATGCGCCCTTCGCGGAAAGCGAGCACAAGCGATGTGGCCTGCTCCACCACCACGCCGCCGATGAAAATCGCCGGAATGATGACGGCAATGGTGATGACCAGCAGCGTCACGATCGCGGCGCGGTTCGGCCCGCCCATGCGGCGGTGGAACCAGCGATACAGTGGCTGGAACATGATCGCCGCCAGCGTCGCCCAAAGGATCGGCATGACAAACGGCCATATGACCGCCAGAAAAGCGAGTGTGACCAGCGCAAGGAACAGCAGGTAACTGCCGCTTTCAAGCGCCTTGCGTCCGTCTGCCGTGTCCACTTTCTAATCTCCCCCCTTCGCAGTCATGCCAGGCTCAACCCCGGCTATAGACCGTGCTGAAACTCACATTCATTCCGCCGCAGCGGCGGTTGCCGCTTGCCACCAGCATATCGCCGAGCAGAGTGAAGTCGACCACGCAGTGCCCGTCATCGAAACGCGCGCGATTGCCGAAGACGGTGAGTGGACCTTCAATGACCCCAATATGCACGCTCGGATAATCATGCGTGCCCGGCCGCTCCGGCCAGAATGCCTCTCCGCTGATGGCAAAGCCTTCGTCCGCCCTGATGATCGTGAGCGCCGGATTGTCGTTATTGCTCCAGCGGCCCTCACCAACTACGCGGGCCAGCTGGAACGGCGCATTGTCCCCGAACAGGCCATTGCCGCATATGCGCGCGTCCCGATCATCCACGCTCTGCGCATGCGCTCCCATCGGCAAAGCGATGAAGGTGAGCGCAGCGAGCAGGTGCCTAGACGTCAAGATTGGCCACGTTGAGCGCGTTGTCCTGAATGAACTCGCGGCGCGGTTCGACCACGTCGCCCATCAGCCGGGTGAAGATTTCGTCGGTGACGTCAGCATCTTCAACCTTGACCTGCAACAACTCACGGTTTTCCGGGTCGAGTGTGGTTTCCCACAATTGCTCGGCATTCATCTCGCCCAAACCCTTGTAGCGGCTGATGGACAGGCCCTTGCGGCCCGCTGCCAACACGGCCTCCAGCAATTGCGAGGGGCGGGTGATCGCGGTGTCGGGATCGAACGCGGCCTCTTCGCCATCGTCCGCCGCGGCCTGCGCTTCGGCGCTGCCCGCCTTCACCAGCCGCGTGGGGCTGGAATAGGTTTCGGCCTGTTCCACGCCGCGCGTGTGCAGCTTGCGCGCCTCCGCACTGTCGAGGAATTTGGCTTCGATCAGATGCACGTCCGTCACGCCGCGCCACACGCGGTCGAACCGCACGTCGCCGGTTTCGGTGACGCGCGCTGACCAATTGGCATCGCTGTCGCTCAATTGCATCTGGCCAGCGGCATGGGTCAGGCGGGTGTTGCGCTCCGCCTCGGACACGCCGGGTTCCAGCGCGCCAGCCATGGCCATGGATTCGATCACGGCGGAATTGTACTTGCGCGGAGCAAACGCCATCAGATTGCCGAGCAGCAGCGCCTTGTCGACCAGATCGGCAAGGTCCGCGCCCGAACGTGCGCCGCCGCCGGTTTCCAGCAGCCGGTCCTGCAAGCCGTTTTCGACCAGGTAGCGGTCAAGCGCAGCCTGATCCTTCAGATAGACCTCGCTTTTGCCCTTGGCGACTTTGTACAGCGGTGGCTGAGCGATGAAGAGGTGTCCGGCCTTGATAATCTCGGGCATCTGGCGGTGGAAGAAGGTCAGCAGCAGCGTGCGGATATGCGCGCCGTCAACGTCGGCGTCGGTCATGATAACGATCTTGTGATAGCGCAGCTTTTCCAGATTGAATTCATCGCGCAGGCCCGTGCCCATCGCCTGAATCAGCGTGCCGACTTCCTTCGATGAAATGATCCGGTCAAATCGCGCGCGCTCCACATTCAGGATTTTACCCTTCAGCGGCAGGATCGCCTGATATTTGCTGTCGCGCCCGCTTTTGGCAGAGCCACCGGCAGAATCACCCTCGACCAGGAAGACTTCAGACTTCGCCGGATCGCGTTCGCGGCAGTCGGACAGTTTGCCGGGCAGGCTGGCAACGCTCATCGCGCCCTTGCGGCTCATCTCGCGGGCCTTGCGTGCGGCTTCACGGGCAGCGGCAGCGTCGATGATTTTCCCGATGATAGATTTGGCGTCGGCGGGGTTTTCTTCCAGCCATTCGCCCATCTTCTCGCCCATCAGGCTTTCAAGCGGTTGGCGCACTTCGGAGCTGACGAGCTTGTCTTTGGTTTGCGAGCCAAACTTGGGATCGGGCAATTTCACGCTGACGATGGCGGTCAGGCCTTCGCGCATATCCTCACCCGAAAGCGAGACCTTGGCGTTCTTCATCAGGCCCGAATTGCCCGCGTAATTGTTCAGCGTGCGGGTCAGCGCCGCGCGGAAAGCGGCGAGGTGGGTGCCGCCGTCGCGCTGCGGGATGTTGTTGGTGAAGCACAGCACGTTTTCGTAGTAGGAATCGTTCCATTCCAGCGCGACATCGATGCCAATCCCGTCCTTTTCCGCGCTCACCGAAATCGGCTCTGCCACCAGCGGCTGCTTGTTGCGATCGAGATATTTAACGAACGCGCCGATGCCGCCTTCGTAGAACAGATCATGCTCAAGCGGTTCTTCGTGGCGGTTGTCACGGATAAGGATGCGGACGCCGGAATTGAGGAAGGCCAGCTCGCGGTAACGGTGCTCCAGCTTCTCGAAATCGAACTCGGTGACGTTCTTGAACGTATCGGTGCTGGGCATGAAAGTGACGCGCGTGCCCTTTTTCATGCCATTATCATCGCCATTGCTGGCGACTGCCGGAGCATCATCCACCACGCGCAGGCTTTCGACCGCATCGCCATGCTCGAAGCGCATCCAGTGTTCTTTGCCTTCGCGCCAGACGCACAGCTCAAGCCATTCGGACAGCGCATTCACCACCGAAACGCCCACGCCGTGCAAGCCGCCCGACACCTTGTAGGCGTTGTCGTCAGACGTGTTTTCGAACTTACCGCCCGCGTGCAGCTGGGTCATGATGACCTCGGCAGCGGAGACGCCTTCTTCCTTGTGAATGTCCACCGGAATACCGCGGCCATTGTCTTCCACGCTGACCGATCCATCGGCGTTGAGTTCAATCAGGACGAGATCGCAATGACCCGCCAAAGCCTCGTCAATCGCATTGTCCGACACTTCGAACACCATGTGGTGCAGGCCGGAGCCATCGTCAGTATCGCCGATATACATGCCGGGCCGCTTGCGCACAGCATCAAGGCCCTTGAGCACCTTGATGCTTTCGGCGCCATATTCGCCCATGCGTTTGCCGCCATTGGGAGCGGTTTCAGGAGTGTTTTCCGGGGGATTCTCTGGGGTATTTTCCATGCCCACGATATAGGTTTCCCATGGGCAAATAGGAAGCACTGACCCCCGCACGGCGGCGATGTTCCACAGATATCGGGAGAGATACGAAAAATGGCCGCCCCGCAGCCTCTTCGGCGGCGGCGACGGCCATTCGTAAGTCGGTCCGAAACGGGAGGGGGGAGGAGTTTCGGACCTGGGGTTCAATACAGACGCGCCGCTTACCCGGCTGCGCTTGTTGAGGGCCAGATAGTCGGCGCAACATCATTCTTCAAATGCGAAATAGTCGACATGTGTTGCACTTGGAGCAACATGGGCGCAGGTGAAACAAAAAGGGCCGCTCCAGT
>DFBR01000147.1:0-1251 GCA_002367375.1 Erythrobacter sp. UBA3075
CAGCAGCGCGCTCGCCTTGTCCCACCCACCGTGCAACCATGTCGCCCATGCGCCGCGATGGTTTGGCAGAATGACCGGCATGGCATCGCGCCCGGCCTGTTTGAGAGCCGCGTTTGGCGTGCAGGTCAGCAGCGCGAAGCCCGGCACTTCGCTGTCCATCCACACGCCTGCGAGCGCAAACAGCGGCTGGTCGGAGGCGGTGAACCAGTGCTGGCGACGCTTGCCATTCGCGCCCACACCGCCCCATTCCATAAAACTGGTAGCAGGCACTAGGCAGCGGAATTCAGGATTCCGCAAGTTTCCGATCCAGAACGGGCTTTGCCTGTTGCGCACACTCAGCACCGGGCGCGCGGCATCATGGGCGGAAGGCGGCGGCGGGACGCCCCACAGGCGCGGCACCATGCGCCACGGCTGGCGCGATGATCCCGGCCCGGCGATAAATTCGCGCCCCGCAGTGATGACCGGCGCAAAGCTGGTGGGCGCGACATAGCCGCCACTCCACGGATCATCGCCCGCCGAAACTTCAAATTCCCGAGCGATTGCAGCGGCATCGGCATCAAGGCGGTAGAGCGAAGTCATGCGAAGCGGTCCCGGCTAGACCGAACAGCGTGAAAGGTCTATCACCAGAACATGACAGAAACCGCAGATATTCCCGCTTGGATTGCCCTGTTCATGGGGCTTTACGCACTTGGCGCTTCAATTGGAGAATTGCGTTCCCCCGGCAGCTGGGCGGCCATGCTGGAAGAGTTCGAGCAGCATGAAGGCCTGCGCTTCCTCACTGGCATCGTGGTGCTGGCATTGGGTGCGACGATCTATCTCGTCAATCCTTGGAACCCGGCGGACTGGCTTTCGATTCTGGTCACAGTGATGGGCGGCGGGATGGCGCTGGAAGGCTTTGTTATCCTCGCCTTCGGGCGGCCCTTCCTGCATTTCGCCAGCGCCTTGATCGGCGTGGTCAATCGCGGCTGGGCGATCATTGCTGGCGTGCTGGGCCTCGCGCTGATCTGCGTGGCGCTTTTGCGGTTCTAGGGCAGCGGTTTTACAGCTCTCTGGCTGTTTCGAATTTCTTGCACGAATATACGACGGCTGTGTCATGTCGCCGCAATGCCGGGTTTTCCATCAGCGTGGCCTTCGCCCAGTCTTTGTGCTGACCAGCGATGTGACAGTCAGCGCTGCGGGAACGCTTTTGCTTTCGCTGCGCGCGCTGCCCAATGTCACCCATTTGGGCGCAACCACGCGGGGCGCCTTGTC
>DFBR01000147.1:1434-3511 GCA_002367375.1 Erythrobacter sp. UBA3075
TAGCGCGTTGCCCAAGCCAGAATCAGCCCGAAATAGCTCATCATCGGAGTGATGATATTGGTGGTGGAATCGCCGATCCGGTAAGCCGCCTGAATAGCTTCGGGCGAATATCCGATCAGCATCAACATCGGCACAAAAATGGGCGCGGTCACGGCCCATTGCGCGCTGGCAGAGCCGAGCGAGAGGTTGATCAATGCGCACAGCATGATGAACAGGAAGAACACCATCGGCCCGGTCATGCCGGTGCTGACGAGGAAGTTCGCGCCCGTCACCGCCGTGATCGCGCCAAGGTTGGTCCAGCCAAAGAAGGCAACGAACTGCGCGGCAAAAAACACCAGCACGATATAGAGACCGAGCGAGGACAGCGCGGCGGCCATCGCGTCAATCACGTCGCGGTCAGATTTCATCGTCCCGACCGCGCGGCCATAGACATAACCGATGGTGACAAAGAAGATCAGGATCCACACGACAAAGCCATCGAAGAAGGGCGAGTCCATCCGGTCGCCATCCTCCGCATTGCGCAAGATGCCCCATTCGGGAACGAGCGTAAGGGCCATCAACGCGAGCACACCCAGCAGCGCCAGCCCCGCCCAGCGCAGGCCCTTGCGCTCATCATCGGTCAGCTTCTGCATCATCCCTTCATCAAGGATTGTGGGATCGGCCTTGGACGCATCATATTCGCCCAGCTTCGGCTCCACGATATAGATCGACACCAGCGAACCGATGGTCGCGACAAGGAAGGTGGAGGCGAACATGAAATACCAGTTCGCAGTCGCCAGCACGGTGTAATCAGGATCGATCAATTGCGCGGCTTCCTGCGTGATACCCGCCAGCAGCGGATCGATCGTGCCGATCAGCAAATTCGCGCTATAACCGCCCGATACCCCGGCAAAGGCCGCCGCCATGCCTGCCAGCGGATGGCGGCCCAGCGCGTAATAGATCGCGCCGCCCAAAGGGATCAGCACGACATAACCGACTTCGGATGCGGTGTTGGAGATGATGCCGGCGAACACGATGGCGACCGTCACCAGCTTGGGCGGTGCGCCCATCACCATGCTGCGCACAGCCGCGCTCAGCAGGCCCGATTTCTCCGCCACGCCCACACCCAGCATCGCCACCAGCACGACGCCCAAAGGCGCAAAGCCGGTGAAATTGTCGACCAGTCCGGTAAAGATGCGCCGAACCCCGTCGCCATCCATCAGACTGATCGCACGGATCATCCCGTCTTCCGCCACGCCGTTTGCTCCGGCAGGGCGCGGGTCGACGACCGATACGCCCATCCAGCCCAGCAGGCCGGACAGCAGCACAATGCCGATGGCGAGCAGCGCAAACAGCGTGACCGGATGCGGCAGGAGGTTGCCGAGCCACTCCACGCCGTCGAGGAAGCGGGTGAAGGCGTTGCGCTTGCCCTGCTTGTATTCGGTGGTGGAGGCGGGAAATTCGGTCATATTTGTGGCCTTATTGCAGGTCAAATTGATGCTTCATGACATTGCCTAGCGGCATTGGCGTCTTTCTCAAGGCCTCCACATTGCCACAAGCTGACCGCTGGACTTGCCAATCGCTTCGCAAGCTTTAGCGTCCGGCGGGCATGCCACTTCTTGTCCCGAACCGCCGTGCCCTCATCATATCGGCAGCTATTGCGATCCTTGCCGTCGCCATTCTGCTTGCGATGGACCGTCCGCCCATTTGCGAATGCGGCTATGTGAAGCTGTGGCACGGGCGGATCAATGATGCGGGCAACAGCCAGCACATCTCCGACTGGTACACGCCCAGCCATATCATCCACGGGATGATCTTCTATGCGCTGGGCTGGTTCGCCTTTGTGAAAAAGCGCTGGGCTGGGCCGCATGGCGCGCGTTGGGGATTGCCGCTGGCGGTGTTTCTGGAAGCAGCTTGGGAAGTGCTCGAAAACACAGCGCTGGTGATCGGCCGCTTCCGCTCGGTTACGGCAAACTGGGGCTATTCGGGTGACAGCGTGCTCAATTCCGCCGCCGACATCGGCTGGATGGCGTTTGGCTTCTATCTCGCCCTGCGCCTGCCGGTGAAAGTGACCGTGGCGCTCGCGCTGATCGGAGAG
>DFBR01000147.1:3533-4652 GCA_002367375.1 Erythrobacter sp. UBA3075
CTGCACTGGACTCGGCATTCCGCTCCGCCTAAGTCACGAGGCATCCCCGGGGAGGTCGCGTGACCTGAGAGGGGCGTTTCGCAACGCTCGACCCGTTGAACCTGAACCGATTAACATCGGCGGAGGGAGTGGGCAGTTATGTTGCTCCACCTCCGATGTTGATGTGCGCTCCTGCGAAAGCAGGAGTCCAGACCATGGATTCCGGCCTGCGCAGGAATTCACCATGCCGTTGGAGAGAGCAAATATGGCCGACATCAATTCCCAATTCGAAATTGGCGTAACCACCGGCCCGATCCGGGGCAGCCGCAAGGTCCATGTCGGCGACTTGAATGTGGCCATGCGCGAGATTGATCTGGAGCCGTCTTCGGGCGAGCCGCCGATCCGCGTGTACGACACCTCCGGCCCCTACACCGACCCGAATGCGAAGATCGACATTAACACCGGCCTGCCCGCGCTGCGCCGTGATTGGCAGCTGGCACGCGGCGATGTTGAGGAATACTCAGCCCGCGAAATCAAGCCGGAGGACAATGGCCAGCTCGGGCCGGACCGCTCCGGCGGCGTGCCTGCCTTCCCCAATGTCGCCAAGACCGTGCTGCGCGCCAAGCCGGGCGCGAACCTTTCGCAAATGCACTACGCCCGCCGCGGCATCATCACGCCGGAAATGGAATATGTGGCGGAGCGGGAGAACCTTGGCCGCGCGCAGATCGCTGGCAAAGTGACCGAAGGTGAAAGCTGGGGCGCGGAAATTCCCGCCTACGTCACCCCGGAATTCGTGCGCGACGAAGTGGCGCGCGGGCGGGCCATCATCCCCTCCAACGTCAACCACCCCGAAGCCGAGCCGATGGCAATCGGGCGCAACTTCCTCGTCAAAATCAACGCCAACATCGGCAATTCTGCCGTTGCGTCTGACGTAGCGAACGAAGTCGACAAGATGGTCTGGTCGATCCGCTGGGGCGCGGACACGGTCATGGACCTATCCACGGGCCGCAACATTCATGACACCCGCGAATGGATCATCCGCAACAGCCCCGTCCCCATCGGCACTGTGCCGATTTATCAGGCGCTGGAGAAGGTCGGCGGCGTCGCCGAAGACCTCAATTGGGAAATCTTCCGCGACAC
>DFBR01000117.1:0-4592 GCA_002367375.1 Erythrobacter sp. UBA3075
CGCGGGCTGGAAGAATTGCGCGTCAAGGAAAGCGACCGCCTCGCCGCGATGGCCGCCGCGCTGACGCTGGCAGGCGCAAAGGTGGAAGAATATGGCGACGGGCTGGTGATCGAAGGCACCGGCGGCGATCCGCTCCCCGGAACGGCGGACAAGGTGGCTGTGCAGACCCACCTCGACCACCGCATCGCCATGAGCATGGCCGTGGCGGGACTGGCGAGCGCAAACGGCGTGGAAGTCGACGACACCGCGCCGATCGCGACGAGCTTTCCTACGTTTGAGACACTGCTCGATAACGCACGCGCCTGATGGTATGAGCGCGCATCCCAAACAACGGACCCTGATGATGACTTCATTACCCATCCGCCGCTTTGTCGCTCCTGCCCTGCTGATGCTGGCCGCGTGTTCCAATGTCGCGCAGGCAGCGACGTATCAAATGTTCCGCGATCCCAATTGCGGCTGCTGCGAGCTGTGGGCCGATCATGTTCGCACCGAAGCCGAGACTGAGATTACCGAAACGGTCACCAGCGATATGGGCGCTATCAAGACCTCCTATGGTGTGCCGCAGGAGCTGTGGAGCTGTCATACGATGGTGGTCGATGGCTATGTGATCGAAGGCCACGTTCCGGCCGAGCAGATCGCGCGCCTGCTGGCAGAACGCCCCGAAGGCGTGCGCGGGCTTGCCGTTCCGGGAATGCCGCTCGGCTCACCCGGCATGGAAATGGGCGATCGTACCCAGCCTTATCAGGTGATTGCCTTTGGCGATGTGGGCCAATCCGTGTTCGCAAATTACGAATAGAGAATGACCACCCAGATCGACATCTACTCAGCCATCGGCTTTGTCGGCACGGCCTGCATCATCGGGGCGTATTTCTATCTGACGGCGGTAGAGAAGCCGAACCCGTGGATTTTGCATGGCACCAATCTGGCGGGCGCATCATTGCTGACCATTTCGCTGGTCGTTCACACCAATTGGCCGAGTCTTGTGCTCGAAGGATTTTGGGCCGCAATTGCGCTGTGGGGTTTGAGCAAGGCATTGCGCAAACGAAGCGGTACTGAGCCGGAGGAGCGCGAAGCATGATTATCGCTGTCGATGGACCAACTGCTTCGGGCAAAGGCACGATTGCCAAGGCGCTCGCTGCGCATTTTGGCTTGCCACATCTCGACACCGGGCTGCTTTATCGCGCTGTCGGGCGACAGGTTGCGCTGGCGGGCGGCAATCCGGATTCACCTGATGACGCGCTCGCAGCGACCGATTTTCCCGATTCCCTGCTGGACGATCCCGAATTGCGCAACGAAGTGACAGGCGGCCTCGCCAGCCGCGTTTCGATCCATCCGCTGGTGCGCAAGGCCCTGTTCGAGCGCCAGCGCGCTTTTGCCTTGCAGCATGGCGGAGCGGTGCTCGACGGGCGCGATATCGGCACGGTGATTGCTCCCGATGCCGAGGTGAAGCTCTATGTCACCGCCAGTGTCGAAGTGCGCGCGCAACGGCGCTGTGCCGAGATGCAGGACGCGGGACGCGAAGTCTCGCTCGATGACATGATGGCCGATCTCGCCGCGCGCGATGAACGCGACACCAACCGCTCCGACGCGCCGCTGATGGTGGCCCCAGATGCGGGGTTGATCGATACGACCTCGCTCAATAAAGAGGCTGCGATTGCTGCTGCGGTAGAAGCTGTTAATGCAGCGAAAGAACAAGGAACAAGAAATGGAAAATAAGAAGCGCGAATGGAACCAGCCTGAGGTTTGCGATGTGGACACGGCGCCGTCCAGCATTGCATCGAGCGCTGGCCAGCTTACAGATGGGACCACAACTTTCGGCGCAACGAGTTAGCTGCCCTCGTTACGGTAGAGCTGCAAACGACACCTGAGGGGTTTGGCGGCTCAACAAGCTAGGCGATCTATTGTGACAGCTCATCAACTTGTTTGCTGAGCTTTCGCGACAATCCCAGCGCAAACAACGCCTCTGCCAACACGAACAGCGGCCCAACCAGCAGGCTGCGCAAATCGTCCACGAAGGCAGGCTTACGGCCTTCGTAATGATGGCCGAGGAACTGGAGCGCCCAGCCCACCACAAACAGGCCGATGCCGCCGCCGAGCCATGCTGCGGTTGAGATCGCTGCGATCTGTGCGCCGATGGCAACGAAAATCGCCAGCAGCAATGTCATCAACAGGCCGATCTTCAGGTCGAGCTGCAAGTACCAAACCGCAGCAAACGCGCTCAACACGATGGCCGGTGTGAAACCCAATCCGGCCACGCTGAAAACTGGCCGCGCCAGCAACATCATCAACGCCAGAACGATCATCGGAATGCCCATTGCATGGGTCAACACATTGCGGTGATCGCGGTGATATTCGCCATAATTGGCGAGGTGCTCAGCAAGCGTCATGTCGGCATCCTTCTCTCTTGCGCGGCAGAGTGAATGCGCGGGCGGTAAAGTCAAGGCTTGCCCCGCCTTGCCTACACTGCCCGGAACCGGCGATGCAGCAGCAATGAGCACCGCCTTCAGCTGCCTTTCGCATCACCAAAACCTGCCCTTTCGGCATCGCCAGAATTTCCTCCTCTTGGACAGTGCTCCATGTGCTCCACAATACACCGCCGTGGCATCCTTCCGCCCCACCCCAATTCACTTGCGTTTCGCACCCGTTTCGCCTAGGCGCGCACCCGTTCGACGGACAGATCACATGTTCGCGGATGGCAAGCCAGCATGGCCGGGTCTCCTACCGGGGCGCAACGCCGCCCAAGCCTGCTGTTTTTGCCATTTGCAACCTGCCTGTTTGAAGAGCGCCTTTGCGGCACGAGGTCGCAGGGGCAGTTCGGCCTCTTGGCCCGCCTTTCGCAATCCCGCGAGCGGCGGAGAAAGACCCCGGGGCATACCCGGTGGCCGGTCAAAACGTTTGATTAGGACTACACACCACATGGCAACTAGCGCCAATCCGACCCGCGATGATTTCGCGGCAATGCTCGACGAACAGCTTGGCGGAGCCGATGGCGGCTTCGAAGGCCGCGTCGTCAAGGGCACCGTCACCGCCATCGAAAATGGCATGGCAGTCATTGATGTCGGCCTCAAATCTGAAGGCCGCGTCAATCTCAAAGAATTCGAACGCGGCGAAGGCGACCAGGATCTGGCCGTTGGCAGCGAAGTTGAAGTGTTCGTCGACCGTGTCGAGAACGCCGACGGCGAAGCAATGCTCAGCCGTGACCGCGCCCGCCGCGAAGCCGCATGGGACAAGCTGGAAAACGAATTTGGCGAAAGCGCCCGCGTTGAAGGCCGCATCTTCGGCCGCGTAAAGGGCGGCTTCACCGTCGATCTCGACGGTGCTGTGGCCTTCCTCCCCGGTTCGCAGGTCGATATCCGCCCCGTGCGCGATGTCACTCCGCTGATGGACATGCCGCAGCCCTTCCAGATCCTCAAGATGGACCGTCGCCGCGGCAATATCGTTGTTTCGCGCCGTGCCGTTCTGGAAGAAACCCGCGCCGAACAGCGCAGCGAGCTGATCGACAAGCTGGCCGAAGGTCAGGTTGTCGACGGCGTCGTCAAGAACATCACCGATTACGGTGCCTTTGTTGATCTGGGCGGTATCGACGGCCTGCTGCATGTCACCGACATGAGCTACAAGCGCGTCAACCACCCCAGCGAAGTGATCGAAATCGGTCAGACCGTGACCGTGCAGATCGTCCGCATCAATGCCGAAACTCAGCGTATCTCGCTTGGCATGAAGCAGCTGGAAAGCGATCCGTGGGAAGGCGTTGGCGCCAAATATCCGGTTGGCATCAAGGTTAACGGCACTGTCACCAACATCACCGAATATGGTGCATTCGTGGAACTGGAAGCAGGCATCGAAGGCCTCGTCCATGTTTCCGAAATGAGCTGGACCAAGAAGAACGTCCACCCCGGCAAGATCGTTTCGACTTCGCAGGAAGTGGAAGTCATGGTTCTGGAAGTGGACGCCGACAAGCGCCGCATCAGCCTTGGCCTCAAGCAGGCTCAGCGCAATCCGTGGGAAGAATTCGTCGACAACCACCCGATTGGTGCGACGGTCACCGGCGAAGTCAAGAACGCCACCGAATTCGGCCTGTTCATTGGCCTTCCGGGCGACGTCGACGGCATGGTTCACATGTCGGACATCGCATGGGGAATTTCGGGCGAAGACGCGCTGGCGCTGCACCGCAAGGGTGAAGAAGTTCAGGCCGTCGTTCTCGACATCGATGTCGAGAAAGAACGCATCAGCCTGGGCATGAAGCAGCTTGAAAAGGGTGCTCCGGCCGAAGGCGGAGTGGGCGATAGCCTGCGTCGCGGCGAAGTTGTCACCGTCACTGTTCTCGAAGTTCGCGATGGCGGCCTCGAAGTGCAGGTTGGCGAAGACGGCGCAACCGGCTTCATCAAGCGTTCGGACCTTGGCCGTGATCGTGACGAACAGCGTCCCGATCGTTTCCAGACCGGTCAGAAGATCGATGCCATGGTTACTGGCTTCGACCGTTCGAAAAAGCCCAACTTCTCGATCAAGGCGCATCAGATCGCCGAAGAGAAGGAAGCTGTGGCACAGTTCGGTTCGGCCGACTCCGGTGCATCGCTCGGCGACATCCTCGGCGC
>DFBR01000117.1:4631-6532 GCA_002367375.1 Erythrobacter sp. UBA3075
GCCTAAGAAAGGCCCGTCTGCGCGAACCGCAGGCGGGCCTTTCCTACATTGGCCAAGCGTGTAGACTGTTCGCATGGCTGAACTCGCCAAACCGAAACACGCCGCCTGCCAATGCGGTGCCCTGACCGCCACCATCGCACCGCGCGCGGAAGCGATGACAGTTGCGTGCCATTGTCTCGCCTGTCAGCAGCGCAGCGGATCGCCCTTTGGCGTCATCGCCTATTTCCCGAAGCAGGACGTGACGCTGGCGGGCGACGCACAGCAATTCAGTCGCACCACCGATGAAGGGCGCGATTTCACCAGCGCATTCTGCCCAAATTGCGGCAGCACAGTATGGGCGCTGGCGAGCAAATATCCCGACATGATCGGCGTGCCCATCGGGGCCTTCGCCGATCCCATGTTCGGCAAACCCGAACGCTCGGTATTCGAGCGGAGCAAGCATTACTGGGTCGCACTTCCGGCTAATGTGCCGCGTCATCCAATGGGGAGGAATACATGAGCACCGACATCGCGATCCATCAGTTTCCGTGTCTACAGGACAATTACGGCTTTCTGGTCCATGATTTGGAAAGCAAGGAGACGGCCTGCGTCGACACGCCCGATGCCGCCGAATGCCTCGCTCAGGCGGAAAAGCGCGACTGGAAAATCACGCAGATCTGGAACACCCATTGGCACCCCGATCACGCGGGCGGCAACGACGCTGTCCGCGCGGCAACCGGATGCAAGATCATCGGCCCGCAGGCAGAGGCGGACAAGATCGGCCATCTCGACCGCGGCGTGCGCGATGGCAATCTGGTGAAACTGGGTCAGCACACGGCGCAAGTGCTCGACGTGGGAGGTCATACCGGCGGACACATCGCCTACAACCTTATCGATTATGAAGTCACTTTCGTGGGTGACGCGCTGTTTGCGCTTGGCTGCGGCAGGATGTTCGAAGGCACGCCGGAGCAGTTCTGGAACAGCCTGTCCAAACTCAAGAAACTGCCCGAAGAAACCCTGATGTTCTGCGCGCATGAATATACGCAGGCCAATGCCGCCTTCGCGCTTCATGCCGATCCCGACAATGAAGTTCTGCAGGAATATGCCCAGTGGATTGAGGAGAAACGCAAGGAAGGCGCGCCGACCGTACCCTTTGGCCTCGAACGTGAGCTGGAGACAAACCCCTTCCTGCGGGCCGACGATCCCGACATGATGGCGCGCTGGGGCGGCAATGCGCCGCACGAAACCTTCGCCGCGCTGCGGGCGGCAAAGGATGCGTTCAAGGGATGAGGCTTTGGCGAGCGCCCGGAGGCTACTGCGCTAGTCGTTCAGGACGAAGGTAACCTTCAACGTGCAGCGCCATTCGGTGACGGCGTTGTCGTTGACGGTGCATTTGATGTCGCTGACCCAAACGCCGGTAATTCCGTGCAGCGTCTTGGAGGCGCGGGCGACGCCTTCTTTCACGGCATCTTCGATCCCGACAGTGGACGACGCGATGATTTCGGTGACTTTTGCTACGGACATGGTCTCTCTCCTTTTGTGATAGGTACTTCACCAAAGGTGGGAGGCCGCGATTGTTCCGCGATGCGTGCTTAACCCGCCAGTACAAAGCCCACGAAAGCCACCGCGCCAAGCGCGCTGCTGGTCAGGGTGATGCGCCGCAAAGCCCTGACCTGAAGGCCCATGGTCACGCCGCTTGCGACAAGCAGGAACAGGACCAATGCGAGCATTGTCGCGTATATCTTGAACCACACGCTGCCCTTGGCCTTGTGCAATTGCACGAGCCACCGGTGCAGTGTGGCTTCCTTCACCGCGACTTCGGCAATCATCGGATCATCAGTCGCGCTGACGGAGGCTTCACTGCGGGCACCGACCCAGCTAAGCGACTGCTCGAGCCCTTCACCGCTGGTGCTCAACGCACC
>DFBR01000117.1:6593-7301 GCA_002367375.1 Erythrobacter sp. UBA3075
ACCCTTATTGCCCCAGGTGTAGAGTCCGCCGGTAATGAGGAACATCAGCACCGCCGGGAACATGAAGGCAGCGGCGATCAGGTGGAGCTTGGTGAGAAGAGCGCGATTCATTGGTAATCCTTATTGCGATTTGATCGCAATAGCGTGCCGCGCGAGAAAGCCAACAAAAAAGCGCGCCAAATCCGGAGATTCAGCGCGCCTTTGAAATTCAGTCTAGCAACGAACCTAAAGCTGGCCGATCACCTCATCCGCCAGTGCCTTGTCGGCGGCGGCATCGTGGTTCTCGCTAATCAACTTGGCAGCGGCAGCAGTCGAGGCATCGGCGGCCTTGGCGCGCAGCTCTGCAACGGCCTGACGCTCTGCAGCAGCGATCTTGTCTTGCGCCATGCGTTCGCGCCGGGCGATCATTGCCGCAGTATCTTCCTTCGCCTTGGCGACGATGCCGTCCGCTTCCTTCTTGGCATTGTCGAGCATCGCTTCGGCGTCTTTCTCGGCGCCAGCGATCTTGTCGGCATATTCCTTGCGGAGCGCTTCTGCCTCAGCACGAAGCTGCTTGGCCTCGTCGAGGTTGTCCTTGATCGCCTTGATCTTGTTGTCGAGGCCGCCTGCGATGGTCTTGTGAACCTTCGCGCCGAAGATTGCGAACAGCAGCAGCACGGTCATCGCGATGGCGACCCACTGATACGGCTCCATGCCGATCAGCGTGGG
>DFBR01000117.1:7359-10341 GCA_002367375.1 Erythrobacter sp. UBA3075
TTAGCCATGGTTCAAGGCCTCCTTCACGGCGGACTTGGCAGCGGTCTTGGTGACGCTCACATTGGCGAGGCGTGCAGCAATGTCCTGCGCAGCTTCGGCAGCGACGCCTTCGATCTCGGCAGCGGCTTCGGCGCGGCTGGCAGCGATGCGCTGTTCGGCCTCTTCCAGCTGCGCGTCGATCCCGGCCTGCACCTTGGCGAGCTTCGTCTCGGTCGACTTCTGCGCCTTGGCCTTAGCCTTGCCGACCAGTTCCTGCGCCGCCTCACGATTGGCGTTTTCACGCTGGCGCCAGGCTTCCTCCGCCTCATCCGCCGCATCGCGGGCAGACTGGGCAGCGGCAAGATCGCTGGCGATCTGCGCATCGCGCATACCGACAGTTGCCATCACCTTGGGCAACATGCCCTTGCCGATGACGAAGAACACGAATCCAAAGGTCACCAGCAGCCAGAACAGCTGGCTGGACCAGATTTCGGACATTTGGGCTATCTGAGGCATGGACGGATTCCGTCTGTAGGCGAAAAGTCAGGGTAAATTACCGGCCGGACGCGAACCGCCCGACCGGCAAATTGCTTCAGACGAAGAGGATGATCATCGCCACAACGAATGCCAGCAGGCCGAGAAGCTCGGCAGCGGCAAAGCCGATGAACAGGCGACCCTGCTGACCGTCTGCGGCACCCGGGTTGCGCAGTGCGCTTTCGAGGAACGAGCCGAACACGTTACCCACGCCCAGCGCGGCCATGCCAGCACCGATTGCAGCGAGACCGGCACCAACCATCTTGGCAGCTTCGAGATCCATGAGATAATCCTTTCAAGTGAACTTAAAAATTAGAAGAAAATTGGGTAAATAAAACGACTTAGTGCAAATTCTCGGCATCGTTGATGTAGAGCGAAGCGAGAAGTGCAAAAACATAGGCCTGAATGCCCGCGACCAGAATTTCCAGCGCGGAAATGCCGATCATCAGGACGAAGCTGGGAATGCCGACCAGGAAACCAAAGCCGACACCGGCATTCCAACCATTGATGACAAAGCCCGAAAGCACCTTCAGCAGCACGTGACCCGCCATCATGGCGACGAACAGTCGCAGCGCGAGGCTGAAGGGACGCACGAGGAACGAAATCAGCTCAATCGGGAACAGGATCGGGATCATCGGCAGCGGCGTACCATGCGGCACGAACAGGCTGAAGAAATGCAACCCATGCTTCCAGAAACCCACAATCAGGACGATGGAAAAGCTCATGATCGCCAGCACGCCGGTAACGGTGAAGTGGCTGGTGAATGTGAACGGGTGAATGCCAAACAGGCCCACCGGCAGCAGGCCGAGCAGGTTCGCGAACAGAATGAACATGAACAGGCTGAAGATGTAAGGCACATATTTGCGCCCCGCTTCGCCAATATTGGCGTCGAGCATATCTTCGATAAAGCCGGTGAAGGTTTCCACAGTCATCTGCCAGCGACCGGGCACCAGTTCACGCTTCATCCCGCCGAGCATGAAGATGAACAGCACCACAGCAGTGATGGTCATCCACAGGGCGGAATTGGTGTAGGCAATATTATATCCCGCAATGTTCCAGCTTTCACCGAGCAATGGCTCGACGGTGAACTGGTACATCGGGTCGACTTTTGCCGTTTCGGCTTCGCCTGCCACGTTTGTCAAATCCCTTGCACTTCTCGATGTCGCGACCCGTAGAGCATATTACTCATCAGTGCCGCTACTGGACGTTCGAATGATATTCCTGAAGGCGACCACTATTCCGAGGAACAGACCCACCAACAAGGCCCCTGGGTTGAGATTGAAGAACCATCCGATGGTCCAGCCAACAACAACACCGCCGAAAAGCCCACCTAACAGATCAGCGAGAGCCCGGTTGCCCGCTTTGTAGCTGGCATCGGACCCTTTGACCTGCGGCCGGTTGCGCTGCTCTTCACGCTCTCGTGCGGCACTGAGCCGCTCTTCGAGCGCGTCGATCCGCGCATCCTCACCGATGGGTTCCCGTTCGGGCGTTTCATCGCTCATGCTTAGGGCCTTTATGACAAGGATTTCGCAAGCGCAACAAAGTGCCCGCCGAGGGCGCCGCCCCCTTAGATGGGGGGTATAGGCGAGTCAACCGGTGTAGGGGTGGAAAAGAGGATTAGGCTGAGGTCTAGCTCTGGCAATTTCCACTCCAAACTGAATGGCAAATTTTGAGGTGGAAAGCGGACTTCTGAAGGAATGGCGCAAACAGTTTGCTAGCTAGGTCTCTAGCGACGCACGATTCTCACAAGAACTGCTTCTACTTGCCGGTTTTGGCCTCTGGTCCCGCAATATTGGCCGTTACTGTAGACTTGAGAGTCTCCCTGACCCGAAATGTGGCATTGATACTCAACATCGTAGAACCGCGCGGCGGCCCCGGTCAGCCGAATAGCAAAACCTTCCATCTGCCGCCCTTCGCCGCGACTCCCGCAAAATTCGCCTTCTTGTAGGTAAGGTGAATCGCCGGTGTTCGATAGATGACACATATATTCTAAAGAGAGATCATGCTTCGTCGCATCAACATTGATCTGAAAGCCCTCTGCTTGCAGAGACTGGCCTCTGGTTCCGATCCAACTGCCTTCGCGGCCAGTAACGTCGCCGGTCGACTCAACATGCACCATGACATCAAGTCGGGGCATGAGCCCGTTGCTTTCATCCTGCGCCTTAGCCTGCACTGCAGTTGATATGGCAAGAGAAGCAAGTAGCACTCGCAAAAGCCTCATTACGATGTCCTTTATTATTGTTGAACCCTCAAACAGACATTACTCTGGGGACGGAAGCCTCACTGCTAACTGTCATCTCCGCTAAAGCAAGAGCGAAGGACCCGAAGGGGATGTCCGCAATTGGGTCGTAAGCAGACGTTAGACTAAGGACAACGCGGATCGCGCTGCGCTGGCCCATCGCCGCGCCGCACCCAGCTGCCGCTTGGTGCCTGATACATCTCACCCGGCGTCGTGCGGGAAATCGCCAT
>DFBR01000117.1:10386-21971 GCA_002367375.1 Erythrobacter sp. UBA3075
TCGTCAACAACGCGCTGCAATTCAGGCGTCGAAGCGCCGACAATGCCGATATAGCCGTCCATCTTCTCGCCCACTTGCCCATTGGCGCGGGCGGCGGCGTAAGCGGGGTCGCGCTGCGCCATGGCGGGAGCAGCGACCAGGCCGACGGCCAGTGCGGCTCCGATAGCGGTCAACAGTTTCTTGCGCATTGTCATTCGTTCTACTCCGGGTCGCCGATCAGAAAATGTCGGCATTCTCGTCAATCGTGTTCTGGGCGTCGTCCGCCAGACGGTAAATCACTTCCTGCGTGATGTTGATGTTGAGTTCGATCACAATCGGCTCGTCAGGCGCTTCGAGGTTGATGCACCCGGCCAATGGGATCGCTCCCAATATCGCCACCACAGCCACCGCGCGCTTTGCCCCTGTCATCGAAGCAGTATGCGCGCCATGGGCGCTTTTCGTCAATTTCGCGTCTGTCATAGCTCGGGCTCACTTTCCGGGGGCTGAATGCCGGGTTCATTGTTTTCAAGGAATTCGAGGAGTTCGCGTTCGGCCTCTTGCGCCGCCTGCGCATCCATCTCATCGACAGTGTCCTGATCGACCGTTTGGCGCAGCCGCGTGCCGTCATCGGTCATCAGACCCAGATCACGCGGATCACGCAGGGAGGCAGGATCATACATCGCCCGCAGCGAAGTGATGAGCTTGTAGAAAGGCGCGCGGATATTGATGCGCAGGTCAATCGGCAGGTCTGCCACCGCGCGGGTGACGATATTGCCCTCAGCGCTTTCACCCTGCCCGATGCCGGTGAAACGCACGCGGGTGACCAATTCGCCAATCAACGGGCCGTTCATGTCGATTTCCATCGCGTCGTAGCGCAAATCGCGCAGCGCAGCGAAAGCGTAATTGGCGAAGAAGGACATGTCCTCATAGGTCAAGTCGCCGATGTAGGAGAGGTTACCGCCGGGTGCGCGCGACTGCAGCGCACCGCTCACAAGCTGACCGTTGCCATCGGCATCGAAGACGATGGGAATGGTGCCGTCGAACGTGCCGGTCGCGGCGAGATTGCCGAGTTCCATGTGCTCGATGAACCGCGCGGCCTCCAGCCCGGTGATCTCCATCACATAGGTGCGGCTTTCCTGCACGCCGATATTGATCTCGACCGGGCGCATGACGAGCGTTCCGCCCATAAAGGGCCAGCTTCCGCCAGTAACATTCAACTGCTCTCCATTAAGGAGCTGGAAGCCGACTTCGCCATTGTTCACTTCGATGCCCGGATTGACCGCGGCGACCGTGATGCGCTGGTCAGGTGCGGTTGTCAGGCCAAGGAGGTCGGTAAACACGACCGTACCGCTTGCACCTTGCACAGGACCAAAGGCTGCGGCGAGATCGAGCGAATTGCTGGAGAAAGTGCCGCTGCTAGCGATGGTATTGGCATCCCATGCAAAGCGCCCCTCGCCCGCCACCGTGCCTTCCACATTGGCGACCACACCCAGCGCGAGGCGCGAGAGATCAAGCGGCTGGAAGCCATCGCGGAACGTCAGCGCGTCAATCGCAAGGTCCGCGCCGCCTGTGCTGGTGGTAAGGTCATGGCGGATATCAACCCCGCTGACGACCGTGCCAGTGCCAGGATGGCGCAGGAGCGCATCGGCGGTCACCACATTGTCGGCCAATGTCAGGCTTGCACCCTGCGCGGAGAGCGGTTCGAACCGGTCGTCCTGCTCACGATCTTCAAGCGTAAAGCTGGCATCGCTGAGCAGGAGCTGGTCATTATCGTAACGCCACGCGCCACCCGCACCGAAAATGTCGAGCGGGATTTCGGCGAGCAGCACATCGGCGCCGGTAAATTCTCCGCCGATGGCATCTGCCGACATATCGGCGCGCAGATCGGTGATGGTGAAGCGCTGGGCGCTGCCCACAGGGCCAAGCGCGATATCGAGATCGCGGGCCGAGAGCGCTCCCGGATAGGCAAATCCCACAGGCCCGCTTCGCAGCCGCATTGGCGTGCCCGCCAACTCGCCCGCCAGATCAAGCAACGTCGCGCCCGCCGCCAATCGCAACCCGCCAGCGCCATAACGCAGGATCGGGCGACCCGTTGGCGGGCAGAGGGTGAGCGTTTGGCGGGAAAGTGTCAGATTGGAGACTTCCAGCCGGTCAAAGCCGATGTTGCGGCACCCGTTCCACAGCGCCAGCGCGCCATCCGTGCCGATAGTGCCGTCGATGGGGAGCGCCAGCCCTTGCGCGAATCCGCCCGGCAGCGGGCCGCTGGCAAGCGCCCTACCTTCCAACGCAATGCGCCCATTGCGGCCTTGCAGAACGCTTAGCTGCGGAATGGCGAGCCGCGCATCCCCAGCCGAATATTCGCGCATCGCCAACCGCATTTCGAGTGCGCCATTGCTGCCCTGCTCCATCAGCCCGGTGATTTGCGGCAGGCCAGCGCCGCCGCTCGCCAGATTGCCGGAGAATCGCGGCAGGCCCTGTCCGCCCAATGCAAATCGTGCGCGCGAAAGCGACAGAATGGTCGCCCCATCTCCGCCGCGCAGCCGCGCCTCGGGGAGGGTAATACTGGTCAGATCACCCATGCTGCGCGCGTCGAAAGCCGCGGAAAGCGTGCTGCCCCGCATAGCGCGCGCCAGATTGCTGCGAAACTTGTCCAACAATGGCGCGGCGAGTGTGCCATCCGAAGCCACGGCGGCGGCGGAAAGCTGCGCGTCGACATCTGTGCCAAGCGCGATTCCAGCGCCCGCCAAATCACCATCGACGCTGATCCGCGCAAACTGCTCGGCAGTGCGCAAGCGTCCGTTCAGCGACACCTCCGCAGCGCTGACCATCGGAGACTCAAGTGCGCTGGCGGTCACATCATACAGAGCGTTCAGATCACCATCGCGCCAGCTAAATTGCCCTTCGCCTTGGATACCTGCAATGCGCGCCGACGCGAAGGCACCCCGCCCCGTAGTCACGCCGTAGGAGCCTTCGAGATCGAGGAGATTGCGATCAACCCGCGCTTCGATCTGCAATGCGCCTTCATTCAGTGTCAGACGCTGTTGAGGGCAAGCGAGGTCGCCGAATCGTAGTGGACCCGCAAAAATCGGCCGTTCAGCATCGATGGACAATTCGCCATAGAGTGTCGGTGTGTCGAGCGTGCAGCCGGGCAGTGCCAATTCCTCTGCCACCGCCGCCAACTCGGCTCGGAAACCACCGCGCAAATGGCCGCCGCCGGCCAGTTTCAGGCCAATGTTGCCGTAATCGCTTTCGAGCAGGCCGCGACCATCTTCGATCACCAGCACGGCGTCGGGGAATTCGATCGGATCTGCATCCTCCCCGCCAAACAGCAGCGGATCGAGGTCGCCAAAGCTCAGCGTGCCGTCACGATAGGTGCCGAAGATACGCGGACGGACCAGCCTGATATCTGTCAGATCGGGCAAGCCAAGACGCGGCGTGATGCCAAGCTCCAACCGCTCGATTGTAACATCGGGATTGGCCGGATCGCCAATCACCAGATTGCGCAAGACCTGCCGCGTGGGAGAGATGCTGTCTATCTCATAGCTCGCCCGGATATCGTTTTCGGCAAAGGTATCGGCGATGAAGCTGTCGGCGATGCTCTCGCGCTGGAGCCAAGCGATCACCAGCGCAAGCAGCAGCAGGCCGACGAAAATGCGTGAGGCACTTCGTAACCAGCGGCGCTTGCGGCCCTGGGGCTCTTGGTCCCCTTGCTTCTCGGCATTTTGCGCCATTCCGGTCACGAGTCTTGCGCGAGCCGCGCGGCAAAGGCAATGCAGTTGGTGCAAAGGGGCAAGGCCAACATGGCGCAAGGTGCAGAAAATCCGCCGGAATCCGCGTCAACTGGCGCTGCGGGCCACCGCGCGCGGTTGCGCGAACGGCTGCTTGGCGGCGGCGCAGAGGCGTTGGCGGATTACGAAGTGCTCGAATATCTGCTGTTCGGCGCGCTCGCTCGCGGAGACACAAAGCCTGCTGCCAAGGCGCTGCTGGCGCGGTTTGGGACGCTGGCAGGCGTTCTGAATGCAGAGGCTGCCGCGCTGAAGCAGGTGAAGGGCGTGTCCGATGCCAGCGTCGGGCAAATCAAAATCGCCGCCCTCGTCGCACGGAGGATGGCGCGCAGTGAAGTCTCAGCAAAACCGGTGCTCGGCAGTTGGCAGGCGCTGCTTGACTACCTCGCCATCGATATGGCGCATCTCACTATCGAGCGCGTGCGGGTGCTGTATCTTGATACCAAGAACCGCTTGGTGCTGGATCACCATGTAGGAGATGGGACGGTGGACGAAGCCGCGATCCACCCGCGCGAAGTTATCAAGCGCGGCCTCGATTGCGGCGCGTCAGCTTTGATTCTCGTGCATAATCACCCCAGCGGCAACCCTGAACCCAGCCGTGCCGATATCCGCATCACGCAGGCCATCAGCGAAGCTGGCAGGCCCCTCGGCATCGCCGTCCACGATCATGTGATCGTCGGAAGTGAGGGCCATGTCTCACTGCGCGCGAAAGGCGTGATCTAACCGCCTCTCAGCTTGGCGGGACAATCCCGTGGCGGGCATAGATAGCTTCCAGCTCGGGAGCCATCAGCAGGCCGGTCGCAACATCATCTGCCCCGCCCGTATCGCCTGCATGGAGCCGGACAATACCGCGCAAATAGTGTGATGCGGCCTGATCTGGCTGAACGTCCAGCACGGCATCGAGATCGGCAATGGCCTCTTCCAACTGTCCCAGCCGGAAATGGATCAAGGCGCGGCTGTCGAGCGCGGAGGACGGGTTGCTGGCGCGTTCGACCGCCTGTGTGCACCGGGAAAGGGCAGAATCGAGTGCAATGGAGAACAGCCCACGGAACCAGCAATCGCCATTGAGAGCGGTGGAATTCTGCGGGAAATCAGACACCAGTTCTTCAATCAGTGCATGGCCGCCCTGCACATCCCCGCCCAGCGCCATGACCGTGCCGAGATTGTCGTCGTGATAGGGCCGGTCATCATCATTCACGGGCAGGAATTCGAGCAGTTCGGTCGCCTCATCCACTTGCTCATTATACGCAAGCAGGCTTGCCAGCGAGCGCGCATTGGCATTGCTGGGGTTCAGATCATAGGCAGCTCGGCGATCAGCAATCGCGCCTTCGGTATTGCCCAATTGCTGGTGTAGCCGTGCCCGTCGGCTGTAGACCCACGCAGAAGGCTGTTCCTCGACGAAATAATCGTAATCCGCGAGCGCCGCTTCGTATTCGAACATCTGCATGAGGAAAGCCGCGCGCGCCTGTTGCGGGGCGTAGTCATCCTCATCGGCGAAAGCGATAGCATCCTCGAAGGCAGCAAGGATCGGTGCAGCGCGGCGTTCACGCTCATCTTCGGAAAGCTCCCAGCGCCAGGTCACCTCTGCAGGCGGCAGCAGCTCGACTGTTTCACCATCAAGCCGCCGTGCCGCGCGCTTGGCTTCAGGGAGGTCTGCAGCCGGAATTTCGCCCAGCGTGCGGAAAACCTCGGCATCGGAACGAACTGTATCACCTTCCAGAGTGATCTCGCGGGTGATGCGCGTGTTGGCGAAGCCGCCAGTGAAGCTCTGCTCTCCTTCCAGCGTGAAACCTGCACCGCCGTCGGGCAGGATCATGTAAGAGACAGTGCGCTGACGCGAGGGGCCTGGTGTCACCACGGGAATTTCCCGCCACGCAGAGCGCGCGCGATCGGGATTGAAGGCAGAAAAGCCCTGACCCTCATCGACGACGATGCGCAAGCGGCCATCTTCCCACGAGAAACTGCTGGGCATGATACCGCGCACTTCAATAGTCGCGAGCGCTTCATCAGAATCATAGGCAATCGACAGATCACTAACCCGCATTTCGCCACCCGACCCGAACGACTGCGCCATTTGCCGCAGCATTTCGGGATCATCAGCATCGACCATGGCCTGTAATTGTGCGCCGCCAGGGCCCACCAAATTCATGGTGAGCGAAAACAGCGCCGGGATATCGACGCCGGCCGAATGATCGATATTCATCTCCATGACCATTTGCGGTGTCGCCAGATCGCGCTGGGTCATCGGCACTAGCCCGCTTCCGCCGTCGCGCAATGGCAGGGCATAATGGAACGGCGGCACATCACCGATGGTGGCCAGCCGGGTGGCCGAGCTGGTCCCGTCGAGCCAGTAATCCTCTCCGCCGATCACGGCATGAACGATCATGTGGTCGAACGTCGCCGGAAGGGGGAGCAATTCAGGCGCGGCATCGCCCATGCTTGTACTTACCAGAACGACTTCGGATTCGATGTCCATTTCGCGCAGAAGCGATAGCAGCAGGACGGACTTCGCCTTGCAGTCACCATAGCGGATTTCCCACGTCTCCTCGGCGCTTTGCGGCAGATAGTTTCCGCCATCCAGACCGTTGAGCAGATAGCTGACCTCGTCCTGCACCAATCGCGTGGCGTAGGCGGCGCGCTGGAGCGGATCATCGGTGCGCGCCATGATGTCGGCGGCCTGCTGCGCGATTTCCGAATTGGCATCGAGGACGGCGGCGCTTTCGAAATGCGGCACCATCACCCGGCTCAGCTCGTCCCAGCTTTCAAAACTGCCGACGCGCAGAACCGGCGGGCGGCGGAAGCGGAAGGGCGCGTCATATGGCAGCGGGTCGGGTTCAGCCAACGGCAGTTCGACCGTTAGATAATTGTAACCGTCACGCTCGACAGGTTCGGCCAGCTCCACTCGCTCTTCGGCGGCCCAGAACATTTCTTCGTCAGTTGGCCAGCTCACTGCGGCGCGGGCCATGCCTACTTGCCAAGGATCACTGCGGAGAAATTGCAGCGCCTGCACCTCGTCACCCAGCGCCTGATCATCAGTGGAGACCGAATGCGCGATGCGCAGCACATCGCCTTCGCGCAGGCCGGGGACGGAAACGGTGGCGGTCAACTGGCCATCGAGCAGGCGATATTCCAAACCCTGTTCGCGCCGCAGCACGTCGAAGGTCACGCCATCCTCAATCAGATCGATCACTTCGCCTTCGCGGTGAATCTCAAACCGGTGGATCGTCAAATCACCCTTGTCGGGCAGCCATGTAAGCGTCTGCGTGTTCTGCGCCATCAGCGCTTGCGGGTTGTCGATCCGCATGGCGAAGTCGCTATAGGCAACGACCACGCCGTCTTCGATCCGGTATTGCCAATCGCGCAGCAATTCTGCTGGTTCGCTCTTGTCGGCAAGCAGATCGCCGATGTCAGCCTGTTCGACCCAAGCGGGCGTTTCATCATAGAGCGGTTCTTCCCCGGCATGGGCCGCCGTGCTCCAGACGAGCGCGAGCAAAGGAAGTGCGGAAAGCGACTTGACCATGAATTACCCCTGTTGCGGTGCCGGATCGGCGCTGCATCGCGTGCCAGTATGACAGCGAATGCCTAAGGAAAGCAACGGCCTGTTGCGGAGTGATTGGCCACGCCCCTTGCCAAGCCGCAAGGAAGGCAATAGCCGCCCTCCAAACCTGCCCAATTCTGCTTCGGAGTCTTCGATGGTCCCCCGCTATGCCCGCCCTGCCATGACCGCCATTTGGGAGCCGGAGTCGAAATATGAAATCTGGTTCCTGATCGAAGCCCATGCGACGCAGAAGCTCGCCGAACTGGGCGTGGTGCCGGAAAGCGGGGCCAAGGCGCTGTGGGACTGGTGGAAGACCGATCCCGGCATCGATGTCGCCGCGATTGACGCCAAGGAAGCCGTGCTCAAACATGATGTGATCGCCTTCCTCGACTGGGTGGCGGAACAGGTCGGGCCGGAAGCGCGGTTCATGCATCAGGGCATGACCAGTTCGGATGTGCTCGACACGACGCTGGCGGTGCAGCTGACGCGCGCGACGGACTTGCTGCTGGAAGACATGGACAGACTGCTCGATGCGATCAAACGCCGCGCGCAGGAACACAAATACACCGCCACCATCGGGCGCAGCCATGGCATTCACGCAGAGCCGACCACTTTCGGACTTAAGCTGGCGCAGGCCTATGCTGAATTCGATCGCTGCCGTGAACGGCTGGTGACAGCGCGCGCGGAAATCAGCACCTGCGCCATCTCCGGCGCGGTGGGCACCTTCGCCAATATCGATCCCAGCGTCGAAGAATATGTCGCCGAACAGCTTGGCCTGAGCGTGGAGCCTGTCTCCACCCAAGTCATCCCGCGTGATCGCCACGCCGCCTATTTCGCCACACTTGCCGTAATCGCCAGCTCGATTGAGCGGCTTGCAGTGGAGGTGCGCCATTTGCAGCGCACCGAAGTTCTGGAAGCGGAGGAGTATTTCTCTCCCGGCCAGAAGGGTTCGAGCGCCATGCCGCACAAGCGCAACCCGATCCTGACCGAAAACCTCACTGGCCAGGCGCGCATGATTCGGTCCTACGCCCTGCCCGCCATGGAAAATGTGGCCCTGTGGCATGAGCGGGACATTTCACACTCCTCCGTCGAACGCTTCATCGGCCCGGACGCCACCATCACGCTTGACTTCGCCCTCGCCCGCCTCACCGGCGTGGTCGACAAGCTGCTGGTCTATCCCGAACGAATGCAGAAGAATCTCGATAAGATGGGCGGCCTCGTCCATTCGCAGCGCGTCTTGCTGGCGCTCACGCAGGCAGGCATCACCCGCGACAATGCCTACCGGCTGGTCCAGCGCAACGCGATGAAAGTGTGGGAATCGGACGGCCAGATGTCGCTGCTCGAATTGCTGAAAGCCGACGAGGAAGTTTCAACCGCGATGAGCGAGGAGGAGCTGGAGGACAAGTTCAACCTCGATTACCACTTCAAGCATGTCGACACGATCTTCGCGCGGGTGTTCGGCGAATAGCACACACCCTTCCCAAGCCGCGATCATCCGCCTAGCATCGCAGGCAACAGGGAATTGAGAGGAACTCTCGAATGCAAATCGTCCGCACAGTCATCTGGGTCCTGCTGCTGGTAGGCCTGCTGCTGTTCTCAATCGCCAATTGGGACCCGACGGTCACCGTGCGCATCTGGGAAGGTATCGTCGTCGACACCAAGATACCCGCCATCGTGATCGTGTCCTTCACCATCGGCTTCCTGCCGATGTGGCTCTATCACCGGGCGAGCAAGTGGCGCATGCAGCGCAAGATCGCCAGTCTGGAGAATGCCGCGCGCACGGTCGCCGCAACGCCGGTAGCCATGGCGCAGCCTGAAGTGGAGGAAGCATCCACCGTGCAAACTCCGGCGCCAGCGCCTGCCGCACCGGATAGCGAAGTCGATGCCGATCCGACCGAGAACGAATTGTCGCCCGATGCCAATCCCGGCTCGCTCCGCGATCCCAACGCATAGGATGAGCAACCCGATTTTTCTTGCGCTCGACCTGCCGCAGCTAGACGCGGCCAAGGCGCTGTGTGCGAAGGTCAAAGGCCATATCGGCGGGGTGAAGCTGGGGCTGGAATTCTTCTGTGCCCATGGCCATCATGGCGTGCATGAGATCGCCCATCTGGGCCTGCCCGTCTTTCTCGACCTCAAACTGCACGATATCCCCAACACCGTTGCGGGTGCGATGCAGTCGATCCACGTGCTCGAACCCGCCATTGTCACGATCCACGCCAGCGGCGGACGCGCGATGATGGAGGATGCTAAGGCAGCTGCGGGCGAGGGTTGCAAGGTCGTGGCCGTGACCATGCTCACCAGCCTCGATCAGCGCGATCTGGAACGCACCGGCGTCGGCGGCACGCCGCACGACCATGTGATGAGGCTGGCCGATCTGGCGCAGGATGCCGGGCTCGACGGGATTGTGTGCTCAGGACAGGAAGTGAAGTCAGTGCATGATCGCTGGAAGGACGGCTATTTCGTAGTCCCCGGCCTGCGCCCCGGCGGTAAAGCCACAGCCGATCAGAAACGCGTCGTTACCCCGCGTCAGGCGCGCGACGATGGCGCAAGCTGCCTTGTGATAGGGCGCCCGATCAGCCGCGCGGACGATCCGCTCAGCGCTGCGCGGGAGATTGAAGGAACGCTTTAGGAAACTGGTTCCGCTTCAGGTCTTGCAGTCTCCGCCTCTGGCTTGCCCGAAGCTTCTCCTCGCGCGGGTTCGAGCAGCGCCTCTGACACCACTTCCCAGTTCAGCAATTTCATATCTTCGCCCGAACCGACGAAGATGAACGTTTCGGTTCCTTCATCCAACTCAAACGTTGTCTCGCGCGTAATCGTCGTTGTCGTCACGCCATTGTCGGTGTTGATATTGAAGCCGGTCTGGCTGGAATCCTCGACCGCGCCGAGATTGGTGGACACCACCGCCATGACGTCAGCCCAATCCTTCGGATTGACGGCCTGGTGGAATTGCGAATCCGCCATTTCGTAGATGGCATCGTAATCACCGCTCGAATAATGCCCGTGGAATTGATCGATCTGCGTATCCGCATCGCTCATTTGGGCCATCGGATTGCACGCGGCCAGCACCAGTGCGGCAGCCATCGCAAAGATCATTCGCATCTTAATTCCCCCGCAACGCTCGCAATAATTGGAGTCTGCCCCACTTCCACTCCTCTGTCGAATCTCCTAAAGGCGGGCCATGCCGGAAACACTGATCAAAATCTGCGGGCTGACAACGCCCGATGCCGTGGATGCCGCTGTCGATGCGGGCGCGACTCACATTGGCCTGGTGCATTACGAGCCGAGCCCGCGCCACCTGTCGGTCGCTGATGCGGCAAAGCTGCGCGCTCGCGCTCCTGAAGGGGTGAAAGTCGTGCTGCTGACGGTGAATATGCAGGTCAAGGAAACCGCCGAGGCGCTGCAGGATATCCAGCCCGACGTGCTGCAATTGCACGGCGCAGAAACGGCTGAATGGCTCGGCTTGCTGAAAGACAAGACCAAGCTGGAAATCTGGAAAGCCATTGGCGTGAAGGACCGCGCCTCGCTGGAACGGGCGGAGAAGTTCAAGGATGGCGCGCACCGCCTCATTTACGATGCGGCGGCTGGCGCGCTTCCCGGCGGCAATGGCTTGCTGCTCGATTGGCGGCTGCTGATGAATTACCGTCATGTCATGCCTTGGGGTTTGGCGGGCGGTCTGAATGCCGAAAATGTCGGCGATGCCATTCGTTACACCGGCGCGCCGCTGGTCGATGCGTCCTCCGGCCTCGAAAGTGCGCCGGGAGTAAAGGATACAGCCAAAATCCGGGCTTTCTGCGAGGCGGCGCTTGCGGCACAGGCTGCCGCATGACCGAAAACGTCCCCAACTCGTTCCGCAACCAGCCCGATGATCGCGGCCATTTCGGCCAGTTTGGCGGGCGCTATGTGGCCGAAACGTTGATGCCGCTCGTGCTCGATCTGGAGAAGGAATATCGCGCAGCGCAGGGCGATCCGGCGTTCAAGGCGGAGTTCGACGATCTGCTGGAGCATTATGTTGGCCGCCCCAGCCCGCTCTATTTCGCGCCGCGTATCACTGAAGAATTGGGCGGCGCACAAGTCTGGTTCAAACGGGACGAGCTGAACCACACCGGCGCGCACAAGATCAACAATTGCATCGGGCAGATTCTGCTCGCGATGCGCATGGGCAAAACGCGGATTATCGCGGAAACCGGCGCGGGCCAGCACGGCGTTGCGACCGCCACCGTTTGTGCGCGCTTTGGCCTGCCCTGTGTCGTTTACATGGGCGCAGAGGATGTGCGGCGGCAATC
>DFBR01000168.1 GCA_002367375.1 Erythrobacter sp. UBA3075
AGAGACATTTTCTGGTTGCGCGCGCTTCCAATCTTCTGGAAGTTGGTTGCGCAACCAGGTGTATTGGCGCTTGGCATAATTGCGGGTTGCCTGCTGACCCTGCGCAATCGCCTCCTCGCGGGTGAATTCGCCGCGCAGCCACCCGGCTATTTCCGGTACGCCGATGGCGCGCATCACGGGCAGGTCTGGCGAGAGGGCGCGTGCCAGCAAGGCTTCGACCTCTTCAACAGCACCGCTCTCGAGCATGGCGGCAAAACGCGTGTCACAGCGGGCAAACAGGGCCTCACGCTCGGGCAGGAGCACGAGCGGGGCAAGGGTGATCACATCGGCGATTCCACCTTTTTTGACCTTCTGCCAGTCCGCGAGCCTACGTCCGGTGGACCGCACAACTTCCAATGCGCGCGCGATGCGCTGGCTGTCGCTTGGATGGAGGCGGTCGGCGCGCTCAGGATCCTCATTCTGCAGAGCGGAATAGGCATCCGCAGTCGAAAGCGCGCGCACGTTTTCGCGCACGTGTGGGTCGATGGCCGGTATCGGTGCGATCCCTTCGAGCAGCGTGCGAACATAAAGGCCCGTCCCGCCGACAATGATGGGTACAGCGCCTGCCTGATGCGCCTCCGCAACCTCGCGTTTTGCTGCTGTTGCCCAATCCGCCGCTGAACACGGCTGGGCCCCATCCCACGCGCCGAACAGGCGGTGCGGGACACCAGCCATCTCCTCTTGCGATGGACGAGCGGACAGCACTTGCAAATCGGCATAGACCTGCGCGCTATCGGCATTGATGATTACAGCGGGGCGATTGAGCGCCTGTGCCAACCGCACCGCGAGATCGCTCTTGCCGCTGGCGGTCGGCCCTGCGATGAGCGCGACTTGATTGTTCGCAGGAGGATATGAAGTGCTCATCACCCGGCTGATAGCAGAGCCGTCCACCTTGGAGAAAGCCCTTGATGGGCTGATTGCTGCATTGGCTGAAACCAGCGTGCCAATTGCCCACGCGGCGATGCTCGAATTCTGCGGCGATGTCCTTCAGATTGAAAGTCCGGGCGACGATATGGGTGCCCTGCGCGCCGCGCTCGACCAGCATTTCCCGCACAGCAATGCGATTATGGGTCGCGATGCGATCCGTGTGCCGAATGTCTTCGTCTCTGACATGGACTCAACCATGATCGGGCAGGAATGTATCGACGAGCTCGCTGATTTCGCCGGACTGAAGGACAAGGTTGCGGGCATTACCGAGCGCGCCATGCAGGGTGAACTCGACTTCGAAAGCGCGCTGCGCGAACGTGTCGGACTGCTCAAAGGTCTGGACGAGGGCGCAATCGACCAATGCCTTGCCGAGCGCATCCGCCCAACCGAAGGCGCACGCGCACTGGTGCAGACGTTGAAAGCCCATGGCTGCCGGACGGTATTGGTAACCGGCGGATTCCATCACTTTGCGGACGATGTGGCGCAGCAAATCGGGTTTGAGCGTGTGGTGGGCAATCGCCTGGAAGTTGCGAACGGCAAGCTGACTGGCGGGCTCACGGGACCAATAACCGACAGCTCCACCAAGCAGGCGGTGCTGAAAGAGGAGGTCGCAATGCACGGCGAAACCGCCGTCAGCATGGCTGCAGGCGACGGAGCCAACGATATTCCGATGCTCAACGCAGCAACTTACGGCATCGCCTATCGCGCCAAGCCCAAAGCGCGCGCGGCCTCCAATGGCTGGCTCGATCACGGCGATCTGACGGGCTTGCTCAAGCTGCTGGAAATTCCGGAGAAGGACTGGATTGCCGGATAATCTGGAAGGCTGACTCAATCGTCTGCCAGTTTGCCATATCATGTGCTAAGCAGTCCTCTGTTCGAGGGGGAACACGACATGATTGAAAATATGGGGCATTCGCGGCTTGCGGATTTCAAAGGCACTCCGGGTTGGGGCGCATTGAGCAAGAATGATCAAAGCCTGTTTGAAGCTTATCTGCGGCGTAGCGAGACCTGGACACTCACCGCTTTCCTGCGCACAATTGGCCGTGAAGGCGCGATTGACGCGGCTTCTCTGCGCCCGCCACCCGCTCCGGCCGCAGGATCGCCGGTCCCGGTCCCGCCGCCTGTCGCCCCGGTTCCCATCCCCTATCCGATTGTTTCTACTAAACCGGCTGCTCTTGATCCGGCGGCGGGCGTTACGCCGCCTGGTCATGAGGAATTGGCCGCAATGCGTGAGGCAGCTGATCGAGACTTCAAGCGCAAGCAGCGGCAGCTATTCGGTGCAGGTCAGTCTGCCGCCGCCGCCGCCGGGGCGGGCGCTGCGGTGTCTCTGACGGCGCAAGAGATACAGACAGCCACAATGCTGGGCCGCCAATGGTCGGCAGCCAATAGCGGGCATGGTCGAGACGCGCATGGCAGCTACGCCTCGTCATCCAGCCCGCACACCGCAGACAGAGACCGTCAGCGGAGTGAGCAGGCGGCAATCCAGCGGGAGATCGACAAGGCTTTGCAACGCAAGCACAAGACTGGCAACGCCTTCGCGAATTGAAGTCTGTCTGAGCCAGTGGCGGAAATCAGAGCCAGCTGGAAATCTGTTTGAGCGGTTTCTTGCGGATCGCATGCTCGGGCACAGTTGCATGCTCACCCGGCAGCCCGGCGACCACGATCATCAGCGGCTTTTCGTTCTTTGGGCGACCGCACAGATCGCGCAGGAATCCCATGGGGGAGGGCGTATGCGTCAGCGTTGCCAGACCCGCTTCGTGCAGCGCCGTGATCAACATCCCGCAGGCGATGCCGACGCTTTCATTGACGTAGTAATTCTGCGTTTCGCCGTCCTCCTCAATCCCGCCGGTGCGCTGGGCGAAGCAGGCGATGAGATAGGGCGCGGTTTCGAGGAAGGGCTTGCTGGCGTCGGTGCCGATGGGGGCGAGGGCGTCGAGCCACTGCTCACTCGCCTTGGGCTTGTCGCCATCCTCGCCGTAGAAGCGCCGCTCCTCGGCTTCGGCAGCTTCGCGAATGGCGCGCTTCTTATCGGGCGAGGCAATCACCGCGAAATGCCACGGTTGATGGTTCGCGCCATTGGGCGCGGTCCCTGCGGCGCGGATGGCGTTCTCGATTACTTCGCGCGGGACAGGTGTGGCGGCGAAATCGCGGCACGAGTGGCGCGTCTTGAGCTGATCGTATGCCGCGCGGGCGCGGGAAACGCGCTCCTCGTCAGAATATGCAGGCAGATCGGGGAAGGGGTGGTGTTTCTCGGTCACCGGTTTTCCTTGCGAATGACGAATTTCAGACCCGACCAGATATCATCCACGGCGCATTTCTTGGTGTCGACCAGCCCCAGTTCGAGGCCAGTGGCGCGCACTTCATGTTCGCCCACTTGCGTCGCAACTTCGGACGCCTGCTTAGGCCAACTCACCCAGATATGGCCTTTGGGATCGAGATTTTGCGCCAAATCAGCCAGCTTGCTTTGCAGCGAGATCGGATCGGTCACAAAGATATGCGCCGCGTCCACACCGTCTTCCGGCGAACTGACCCCATGCAGTTCCAGCGCATATTCGCCAATTTCGTCAGCCACGCTTTCTGGCATTCCGTCGAACCACACACGCTGCCCGTCACGCAGGTTGAGCTTCTTGGCAAGCGGGGTTTCAGAATAACCGGCGGTCATACGGGCGGCTTAGCCGATGGGCTTAGCTTTGCAAGATTGCCTGCGTTGTCCGCAGCAGCCGATCGGCCAGCTCGGCGGGATGGGCAGAGACCTTGCCCGTGACCCATGCGCCTAGCGCTGCGATCACCGATCCGGCGATCAGGATCGAGTGCAGGCGCGCTTCGCGCTGCCCTTCAAGGCGCTCTGCCACCAGCTGGGCAAATAACGCTTCGGTCCGTTCCGCCCCGGGGCCGGACAGGAGTGTTCGCCCACGCTCGCGATTTTCATGAATATGTGCCGTTAGCCAGTCGAGTTGTTCTTGTGGACCCGCCTCGGCAAGGCACGTCGCAAGCTGGCCAAGCAGAGTAGACAGGCTTTCATCGAATAGTGCCTCCACCCCGTCAAAATGGTCGTAAAAGGTCGACCGTGCGACGCCTGCCTCGGCCACAATCTCTGCGACGCGCGGGCGGTGCTTATCGCCTTCCAGCATAAGCCGATTGAACGTGCCGACGATTTGCGCGCGGGTTGCGGTCCTGGATTTGGGGCGGCTACCGGACTTTTCGCTGTAATCGTCCATTGTCATCCCCCGGCAACTGGCGAAGATCGCCACCACACTATGAGGGGAATAGACGTGGACACAGACAAACTGCAATCATTGCGCTGGGCCGGAGCTGCATTGGCGGGAGCTGCTGTGTTGGCAGCTGTGCTGATGCATTACCACCCGCATGGTGACGACACCGCGACGCAAATCCGGGTGAGCCATGGCGCGCTGCTGTTGCTAATTGCCATCCAACCGGCAGTCCTTGGGCTGGTTGCCCGCGCACTGGGATGGAACCTGCTGACCGCGTTGGCGCTGGCATTCTTCGTGTTTGGCACTTTAGGCGCATTGCTCGCAGGAACGATCAATGGCTTTGTCGTGCCTGCCATGTGGGCATATCCCGATGGTGAGATCGCACCGGGCGTTACCGATCTGGCGTGGCAGATGAATCAGGCGCTGGCGACGCTTGGCGCGATTTCTGCGGGGACCGGCATCGCGCTGTTCGGAGCGGCACTATGGCGCGCAGATTGGCGCATTATCGGGGGCGTTGGCCTGTTCGTTGGCGCAATGTCTGCGGGGCTGCTGGTGGTGGGCGTAACAGACATGCAGTTTGAAGGTGCAATTCTCACCTATGTTGCGCAGCTTCTCTGGCTGGCAGCGCTCGGCGTGCGGCTGTTTCGTCTGGCCAGCGTCAGCTCTCCATCCAATCCTTGAAGAAGCTGCGGTGGGCGGCGCGCATGTCG
The DNA here is from genome assembly GCA_002367375.1 of Erythrobacter sp. UBA3075. Lineage (GTDB taxonomy): Bacteria > Pseudomonadota > Alphaproteobacteria > Sphingomonadales > Sphingomonadaceae > Alteraurantiacibacter. Next base: position 4,889 of record DFBR01000168.1, read on the forward strand.
TCCACCGGAACGCCCAGCAGGCTGTCGCCGCCGGTTGTCCCGATACGGCTAATGCCGACCGCTGCGGTCTCGTCATTCTCTGTGCCCTTGGCCAATGCGCGATTGAACGCGTCGGTATCCGGCACCGTCACGACATAGCGGCCCTGGTCTTCGCCAAACCACCACTGCGCGGCGGTGAATTCTTCGCTCCCGCTGACATCAGCACCAATGCCGCTCGCCATCGCCATCTCAGCGAGCGTTACTGCCAGTCCGCCATCGGAGATATCATGCACCGCACTGACCAGCCCATCGGCAATCAGTTCGCGAATAATGCCGCCAGCAGCCTTTTCCAGCGTCAGATCGGTCGGCGGGGTGCGACCTTCGTCGCGGCCGTGAATTTCCGATAGCCAGAGCGACTTGCCCAGATGCGAGCGTTCGGGGTCGGCTGTGGCCCATTCCTCAGACGCGATCAGGTAGATCGTTTCACCCTCTGCCTTGAAAGGCATGGTCATCATGTGATCGTAATCATCGATAATCCCGACGCCGCCAATCGCGGGCGTGGGCAGGATGGCAGAGCCGCCGCCGGTCGCTTTGCTCTCATTATAAAGCGAGACATTGCCGCTCACGATCGGGAAATCGAGATATTTGCAGGCCTTGCCCATGCCTTCCAATGCATGGACGAATTGCGCCATGATTTCGGGCCGCTGCGGGTTGGCGAAATTGAGGCAATTGGTAACGGCGAGCGGGCGCGCGCCAACTGCGCAAAGGTTGCGATAGGCCTCTGCAATCGCCTGCTTGCCGCCCTCATAGGGATCGGCATGGACATAACGCGGAGTGCAATCGGTGCTGATCGCGAGCGCCTTCTTGGTGCCGTGAACACGCACAACGCCAGCATCGCCGCCAGTCTGGAGCGTGTCCGCACCAACCTGACTGTCATATTGCTCGGCAATCCAGCTGCGTGAGGAGAGGTTGGGGCTGGCAAGAAGTTTCAGCAAATCCGCACCGACATCGGCGCTGTCGGGCCGGTCGGTCATTGGGGCGATACCTGCCCACGCCGTGTAATCCTCGCGGCTGAGATAGGGCCGGTCATATTCGGGAGCGTC
>DFBR01000067.1:0-398 GCA_002367375.1 Erythrobacter sp. UBA3075
TGGGCTTTTTGCGACTGGGCTTTTTGCGACTGGGCACTTGTCATCGAACAGCTCCTGTCCTTGCGAGCCAACGGCCACTTTCCAAATGGAATGAACCTGCTTGACCCGAGTCGGCGTTTCATCTATTTCAGTTTTTACAGAAATGAAAGGCATTGCGTGAAACTGATCAAGATCCCCGAAGCCCGTGCCTTCATTCTCCATTGGGGGGAAATGGGCAGCCATTGGGGTGTGAACCGTTCGGTCAGTCAGGTGCATGCGCTGCTCTATCTGAGCGATAAGCCGCTCCATGCCGAGGAAATCTGTGAGGCGCTGGGGCTTGCACGCTCCAACGTGTCGACCGCGCTCAAGGAATTGCAGGGTTACGGCATCGTCAAGCGCACCCATGTGATCGGCGACCG
>DFBR01000067.1:587-2121 GCA_002367375.1 Erythrobacter sp. UBA3075
GTCGCCCGCTTCATCCCCACGCGCAGCAAGTCGCCGACCAAGCATTAGATTCCCCAAACTTAGAGAAAAACCAACCACTATTGTTGACCAACAACAAAGTATTTCTGCTTTTACCGAAAGGACAGAAAATATGAGAGAGGAAGCTGTAACACAGTTTTTCCGCGCCGTTGGTGGTGGCACTGTTGGTGGGAGCCTTTTTTTCGTCTGGCTAACCATCCCGGGCGGAATTGGCACTGTTTTGGCCGGTAACCCCGTAGAGGGGCTGTGGTTCGCCTTGGCTCCGGTCGCAATTGTAGGCGGCATAACCATGCTTGCAGCGGTCTTAATTGGCCTCCCGCTTACAGCGATACTGCGCGCTCGCAGTCGGGAATGTCGCAAAACCTATGCCGTTGTTGGGCTGCTTTGCGGGGCGATCATTCCGATTGTTGCGTCACACGAATTACCGCCTGTTGGCTTCATTCTCGCTGTTCCCGGCATGATCGCCGGATCAATTACCGGCAGTCTTTGGGGAGACTATCGCAGATCGCTTACCTCATCATCGCTATCGCCATGACTGGCTGGGTTGCCCGCACCCTCAGCACGAATGGAGAGGTCTTTCTGATCGACTGCTTCGGCCATGATGAAGTGCTCGCGCGCAGCACCAATCATCGGCTGGTGCTGGGCTTCTGGCATTTCTTCAACATGCACGCGATTGCCAAGTTTGGCCGCAAGGTTGGACGCTGGGTGCGCGAGAACAAGGACGGCGTGCCCGCCCTGCTCGACAAGGCCTGATCGCCAACACGGCGCCAACCAAAATGGCGGCTTCCCAGCGGAGCCGCCATTTTCATTATTGCCACAACGCCAAGGCCCGCTATCCCTCTTGCCAAAGGGAGAGCCATGAAAACACGCCGCAATTCGCCATGGCTCGCGCTCGCGGTTCTGACCACTATCGCAACCGTCGGTTTTATCGACCGGATTGTGGTCAATGTTCTGGTCGAGCCGGTCAAAGCCGAATTTGGCCTCACCGATTTACAGGTTTCCATGATGGCATGGGCCTTTGCCCTGCTCAACGTGGTGGGCGGCCTTGTCACCGCGCGCTTTGCCGAGCGGGTGCGGCGGCTGACGCTGATTTCGGCAGGCGTAGTCATCTGGTCGCTCGCAACCGCGCTATGCGGCGCGGCGGGAAGCTGGGCGCAGCTGCTGGTGGCGCGCATGGGCGTGGGGATGGGCGAGGCGATTGGCCTGCCCGCCAACCAATCGGTGATCGCGGATTACTTCCCCGCCAACAGGCGCGGCTTTGCCATTTCCTGCCTGCTGCTTTCCCCGCCATTGGGTGCCTTCGTCGGCTTTGTCGGCGGCGGCTGGATCGCACAGGAATTCGGCTGGCAAATGACCTTCCTGATCGCTGCTGTGCCGGGCTTTATCATGGGCTTTGTCGCTTGGTTCTTCATCGCTGAGCCGAAGCGCGGCCAGCACGATGTTGAGCATAGCGAGGAAGTGCCGCCGTTCTCGGCTTTCCTGTCACGCCTGTTTCGCCTGCCGAGCGCGCGCAATC
>DFBR01000067.1:2196-8300 GCA_002367375.1 Erythrobacter sp. UBA3075
GCGCGCGCAATCCAGCCGCCTATGCACTGATCCCCGGCACGGCGCTGCTGCTGGGCGGGCCGCTGTATGCGTTCGGCATCATGCAGGATAATCTGGTGGTGCTGTTGCTGGTGGTCAGCGCGGCGGTCTTCCTGACGCTTGGCTATCTCGGCATTACCTATGCCGCAGTGCAAAACCTGATGCACCCGCGGATGCGCGCCAGCGCTGCGGCGATGTTGACCGGCGTCTATACTCTCGCCGGAGGGCTTGGCCCTTCGCTGCTGGGGGCCTTGAGCGATTATCTGGCCGAAAGCCATGGCGCGGCGCAGGGTCTGGCGATGGCGATGGCGGCGGCGGGATTTGTCTATATCTGGTCTGCCGCGCATTACGGCCTCGCAGCGCGGCATCTGGCGCGCGATACTGCGGCCGTGCGCGCTATGTCCTGAACGGCAAAAGACGCCCACTCGCCGCCGAACGCCACAGCCACTCCGCTGGTCCGCGCCGAAAGCGCGCGAGCCACTGCGGCGACCACAGCAGCATCAGCGTGATGGGAATGACTGCCAGCAGCAGGGCCTGACCGCGAGATACCTCACCATAGAGGCCCAATCCCCAACCCATGAACAGCAGCGCGAAAATGAGGCTGGTGGCGATGTAATTGGTCAGCGCGATCCGGCCTGTGGCGGCGAGGCGCGCGGTCAGGGCGCTCTCCCGCAACGCTCCGCCAAACAGCGCCATCGCCATCGCCGCCCAGCCAATGCCGAGGAGCAAATCGAACGGCGCGCTCCACACCAGCGCATTGGCGGTGGTCACGATAGGGTCGAAGCCGGTGCTGATCGACCACGCAGCCAGCCCCGCCAGCACCGGAAGCGCGATAGCAGCGCAGCGCCCTGCCAGTTTGAACGTCCGGCGCACCTCCCACTTTCCCGCCAGCAAGCCGCTGCGCCACAGGGCAATGCCGACAAGCATGGGCGCCAGTGTCGATGGCAGGGATGCAATGACAAAACCGATCTGCTGCGGAGCTTGGCCGATCCGCCGAATAACGCGGTCGCCCATCCCCTCATTCGCTCGCTCGACGGCGGCAGCAATAGCCTCGGGGTTGTAGCCATAATCCCGCTCTGCCTGCATCTGCGCTGCCGGATCGACCAGCGCGCCGCTCGCGCGTTCATACCAATAGGCGAGCCAATCCCATGCAAACCAACCCGAGACGAACAATTGCGCCGCCATGATCGCACCCGCCGCCCACAGCAAAGTTCGTACTCGCCAGTTCACTGCCAGCGGCAGCAGCAATCCGGCCACGGCATAGCTGCGCAACACGTCATTGTTGGCGAGCACGATGGCATGGGTGATCGCAATCACGAACAGCACAGCCATCCGCGCATAATGCCCGCGCAATGGGTGCGGGCCTGCCTTGTCGAGCAAGATCGCCACGCCCGCGCCAAACATCATCGCAAACAGCGTACGAAATTTGTCTTCGATCAGCAGGAAGCTGATCGCCCACAGAGCGGTCTCAAGCGGCCCGTCCCCGCCAAAGCTGCGTGGGTTGAAATAGGCAGCAGGCGGCATCGAAAAGGCGATGACGTTCATGGGCACAATGCCAATCACCGCCAACCCGCGCAATGCGTCGAGCGCGGTGATGCGCCCCGATGGAGTATCCTTAAGTGTCGTCAAACTCCCCTCCCCACTGGGAAGGGGCAGGGGGTGGGGGGTGCCACGCTAATGGCGCCGAACACCCACACCCAACCCTCTCCCTCAAGGGAGAGGGCTTCCATCAGCCCAATGCGGCTTTTAGATCATCCGCCAGATCAGTGCGTTCCCACGGAAAGCTGTCGCCTTCCGCGATGCGCCCGAAATGGCCGTAAGCCGCGCTCTTGCGGTAGATCGGCTTGTTGAGACCAAGGTGCGTGCGAATGCCGCGCGGGGTCAGATCACCCAGCTTTTCGATACCTTTGATCGCCTCTTCCAGCGCCGCATCATCGACCGTTCCGGTGCCATGCGTATCGACATAAAGCGACAGCGGGCGCGACACGCCGATGGCGTAAGCGAGCTGGATCGTGCAGCGCTTGGCAAGGCCAGCAGCGACGATATTCTTGGCGAGGTAGCGCGTGATATAGGCAGCACTGCGGTCAACCTTGGTCGGGTCCTTGCCGCTGAACGCGCCGCCGCCATGGGGCGATGCGCCGCCATAGGTGTCGACGATAATCTTGCGCCCGGTCAGGCCTGCATCGCCATCAGGGCCACCGATCACGAAACTGCCGGTCGGGTTGATGTGCCATGCGGTGTTTTCGGTGATGAAGCCATCGGGCAGAATGTCGCCCACAACGCCCTTCACATAGGCATGCAGTTCAGCTTCCTTTTCGCCTTCGTCATAACCTTCAGCGTGCTGGGTAGAGACCACCACGGCGGTGCATTCCACCGGCTTGCCGTTTTCGTAACGCAGAGTGACCTGGCTCTTGCTGTCAGGCTCCAGGAAGGGCGCTGCACCCGAATGGCGGTCGGTTGCCATCTGCTGGAGGATCTTGTGGCTGTAATCCAGCGTGGCGGGCATCAGATCGGGCGTTTCATCGCAGGCAAAGCCGAACATGATACCCTGATCGCCTGCGCCTTCATCCTTGTTGCCGCTGGCATCAACGCCCTGCGCGATATGCGCGCTCTGGCCATGGAGATGGTTTTCAAAGGTCAAGGTTTCCCAGTGAAAACCGTCCTGTTCATAACCGATTTCGCGCACCGTCTGGCGGGCGATCTGCTCAATTTCCTCGAGCGCGCCATTGGCCCATTCGCCGTTCTCATAAACGCCCTTGCAGCGGATTTCCCCGGCCAGCACCACGCGCTGCGTGGCGGTCAGCGTTTCGCAGGCGACCCGCGCTTCGGGGTCTTTGGCCAGCATCATGTCGACGATGGCATCGGAAATCTGGTCAGAAACCTTGTCCGGATGGCCTTCAGAGACGCTTTCGGACGTAAACAGGTAGGATTGGCGCATGTTGGAGATTGCCTTCTCATATTGGAAAAATGTGATTAGCGGGCGGCTCTAACGGGCTGCGCGCCGCATGGCAACGATGCCGATCAACAGGAAAATTGCGGCCCAGATTAGCGGGAGTATATTACCCAGCCGCGCGAACAAAGTCGGCGGCGCGGCTGGGGGGACAATTGCGTCAATCCGGTCCTCGTCATGATTGCCAAGATGTTCGCGCACCACGCCGCGCGGATCGATCACCGCGCTGATGCCGGTGGTCGTTGCGCGCAGCACGGGCAGGCCTTCTTCAATGGCTCGCATCCGCGCCTGCGCCAAATGTTGCGGCGGCCCGAATGCGCCGAACCAGCCATCGTTGGACGGGTTGAAAATATAGTCAGGCCGGTTCGCCGGATCGGTCACCTGGCCAGAGAAGATGATCTCATAGCAGACCTGCATCCCGGCCTTGCCATATTCGCCCAGATCGAGCGTTTGCGGACCGGGACCGGGCCAGAAATCGATAGTTCCTGCGACCAGCCGCGAAAGACCGAGCGGTTCGAGCCACTCGCGCAAGGGCAGATATTCACCAAATGGCACCAGATGGGCCTTGGAATAACCGCCCAGTATTTCGCCATCAGGAGAAACCACGGTCACCGCATTGCGCGCTCCAACCGCCCGCACCACGCCCGGCTCATCTTCGCCAAATTCCAGATCAACCGCGCCGGTTAGCAGCAGGCTTCCTTCCCCCACCGACTGACCGAGCCGGCGACGCGCGAAGATCGGGCTGCCGAGCGCCGTGGTCTGGTTGTAATAGCGCTGCGGGTAGCCTTCACGAAGATAATCAACCATGCCGGATTCCGGCCACAGCACGATGCGCGGCCGTGTTTGAGCCGCATCCAGAGGCGGCGAGAGCTGCGCCAGTTTCTGGAAGTTTGGCTCAAACGAACGCGGATCGTTGAGCGTTGCCTGCTCGATGTCTGGCTGCACAATGGTAACCAGCAGCTCGCCTTCGCGCGGCTGCGGCGCAGGCCAATACATGCCCGCTGTAATCAGCACTGCGACTAGCACCAGCACACGCAAGCGCCGCTCTGCCGACAACAGCACCAGCGCCGCACCCAGCAGCATGGCCACGCCCGAAAGAGCATATGTGCCCATAATCGGAGACAATGCCGCAAGTCCGGGCCGGTCGAACGGGCCAAGCAAGGCCATCGCAAAGGGGTTCCACGCATAGCCGGTGAAGAGCCAGCTGCGCAGCCACTCGGTCACGATCCACGCCGCTGCAAAGACTGTCGCGAAAGCCCATGGCGGGCCTTTGCTGACCACGGCGCGCGCGGCGAGAGCGGTCAGGGAAGGATAGGCCGCCAGATAGATCGCCACCAATGGCACAGCCAGCCAGCCGAGCGCGGCGGGCATTTCCGCCTGATAGGTGAACGCCGTCGCGATCCAATTGTTGCCGAAGGTGAAATGGGCCCAGCCAAACAGCCAGCCCAGCCATGCGGCCTGTTTGCGGCTCTCCGATCGGGCGATCAGCGCGACGAAGAGTCCCGCCGCGACCAGCGCAAGCGGCCACAATCCAAGCGGCTGGAAACCGGTCGCCGACAGCAGGCCGAGAGCGAGCGCCCAGAGCCAGCTACGTGCCGGAACATAATCGATGATCGGGAGTGAACGGTCCGGTGACGTCATGGACAATGCGCCTTCGCCCGCTTGCAACCCGGCCAGCTACTCAGCCGACGGCTTCTAGCGCCTCGTCGCCATCCTCGTCGCGTGGCTTCTCGGCACGTGAGCTTCGGCGGGGACGGAGGCCCTTTTTCGGCTTTGGCTCATCGGCCTCATCATCCTCATCCGCGCGCGCAATGGCGGGCGGGAGCATGGCGGGATCGAGGCTGTCATCACTGTCAACGGCGTCTTCGGTAGCAGCTTTCTTGCGCGGCGCGCGCGGCTTGCGAGCCGGCTTGGCCTTGGGCGCTTCACGGGTGAACGGGTTCTCGCCGTCTTCCTGATCGCCATCATCGCCTTCACTGCCCTGTTCAGGCTCCTGTTCCGGCTGGTTCTGGTCCTTGCGCGGGCGGGTGTTGCGACGCGGCTTGCTGCGATCTTGGCTGCGTTCCTGACCGCGATCATTATCACGGTCGCTGCTGCGGCTGCTGTTCCGGTCATTCTGGCGATCATCATCGCCATCGCTGTCCTCGGAATTGTCCGATCCGCGCTCGCCTTCACGCTTGGCGCGCTGTTCGTCCTTCTGCGCCTTCATATCGGCGATCACGCGGAAATAGTGATCCGCGAATTGCAGGTAATATTCGGTCTGCACCCGGTCGTCATTCAGCGAGGCTTCGTGGGCCAGCTTCTTGTACTTGTCGAGCATCTGCGGCGCATTGCCGCGCGCTCGGCTGTCGATCCGGCTGGACTGGTTCTGATTGCCACCACCACGGTTGTTATTCCCGCGTCCCCGGCGACGATTACTATTGCGATTGCTGTTCAAAGGAATTCCGCTTCCTGTGTCGATCGGCGACATAGGCCGCATGCGATCAGATGACCCCTTTTCGAACGCATCCCACATGGATGTCAGTTCGCCCATCATCTGCACGAACGGAAGCGAGAAGCCGCCCCCTGCCAGGCAAATGTAGGAGTTTAGGACCCGGGCATTCACTGCAACCGAGGCCTGCCATTAGAGTTAGCTACTCGATTCGCCTTTGCCAAGCCTTAATCGCAGGACAAGCGCACGGTCGCGTCCACCAAGGTCTTTGCGCACTTGCGTGTTAAACCCCTGTTCCTCAGCAATTTTTGACACCGGAGACGCCTGCGAATGGCCGATTTCGAGCACTGCGACACCGCTTTCTGTCAACAGGTGCGGCAATTGCGGCACAAGTATGCGGTAATCATCCAGCCCCTCCGGCCCGGAAAACAGCGCCTGTGATGGCTCATATTCGCGCACATCGGGCGCGAGATCGGCGCCTTCTTCGACATAGGGCGGGTTGGCGATGACGAGATCGAAGCGGCCGAGACTGTCTGCCCAGCCGGGTTGCGACCAATCCGCCTGCTGCATTTTCGCTCTGTCCGCTAGGCCGAGGGCTTCGGCGTTGGCGCGCGCAACTTTGAGCGCGGCGGGCGAACTGTCCACGCCAACACCCCTCGCATCGGGCCGCTCGGCCAGGAGTGTTAGCAACAAGGCGCCCGATCC
>DFBR01000067.1:8398-9415 GCA_002367375.1 Erythrobacter sp. UBA3075
AATATACGCGACCGGTTCCTGCCCGAAGCGGCGCTCGATAAGCGCAGCAAAGGCAGCGGGCGGCGTGTCCTGCATATGGCGCAGCAACATGTCAGAACGCGATGCGCCGAGCGCATGGGCCATCAGCACTTCGGCATCAAGACGCGCAGTGTCGGAGGTTTCGGCAAGGCGTGTTGTGGCCTCGCGCACAGCTTCCCCTACCGTTCGCCCTGAGCCTGTCGAAGGGCTGCCCTTCATTTCTGCCAATCCACTCGAAGAAAAAGCAGGGCTTCGACAAGCTCAGCCCAGTCGGAGTTGCGAGGATCACTCATCCATCGCCGCCAGCCGCTTCGCCTCATCCTCGGCGATCAGCGCTGCGGTGAGCTCACCCAGACCCGGTCCGGCGAGCACTTCTTCCAGCTTATGCAGTGTCAGCCCGATGCGGTGATCGGTCACGCGGCCTTGCGGGAAATTGTAAGTGCGGATGCGTTCGGAACGGTCGCCGCTGCCTACCATCGCCTTGCGCGCTTCGGCCTCTGCGCCCTGCACCGTCTCGCGTTGCTGTTCATACAGCCGCGCGCGCAGCACCTGCATCGCCTTTTCCTTGTTCTTGTGCTGGCTGCGGCCATCCTGACAGGTGACGACTATGCCGCTCGGCTCATGCGTGATGCGGATCGCGCTATCGGTTGTGTTGACGTGCTGCCCGCCCGCCCCACTGGCGCGATAGGTGTCGATCTTGAGGTCCTTGTCCTCCAGATGCACGTCCACCGCATCGGGTTCCGGCAGCACCGCCACGGTCGCGGCAGAGGTGTGGATGCGCCCGCCGCTTTCGGTGACGGGAACACGCTGAACGCGGTGAACGCCGCTTTCAAATTTCAGCTTGGCGAACACGCCGGTGCCTTTGATATTGGCGACAATTTCCTTGAAGCCGCCGACTTCCGCCGCGTTCATGCTGACCGGTTCAACCTTCCAGCCCTGATCGGCGGCGAAGCGTTCGTACATGCGGTACAGATCGCCCGCGAACAGCGCCGCTTCATC
>DFBR01000128.1:0-3221 GCA_002367375.1 Erythrobacter sp. UBA3075
GTTGGTAATTTTGACGCCGCAGAAATTCTGCAGCGCTCCGAATCGGCTGCGGGTCAGCAGATTGACGCCACCTTCCAGGGCTTCGTGCTCAACAACGGCCCGGGTTCGCAGACGCTGAACCTGCGCGGCCTTGGTGCTGATCGTACACTGCTGCTGGTTAATGGCCGCCGCCTTGCACCGGCTGGTGTTGAAGGCGCGCCGACCAACCCGTCGATCAACCTTCTGCCGACCTCGCTGATCTCGCGCTATGACCTCCTGCTGGACGGCGCATCCTCCGTTTACGGTTCGGACGCTGTTGCCGGCGTGGGTAACATCGTCCTGCGCACCGACATCGACGGTTTCGAACTGTTTGCCAGTGGCAATTACAACGATCAGGGCGGCGGTGACGATTACACCATCTCCGGCGCTTGGGGTACGACCTTCGACAACGGCTTCATCGGTATCGGCGTAGAATATGCGCGTCGTGACGAAGTGCTCAATGGCGATCGTGACTTCCTGCAGGGTTGTAACACCCATTACGAGATCTCCGAAGACGGCCAGATCTTCCGTAACGACGTTGCGACGGATGCCACCACGCGGCAGGACACGAATGGCGCGGTCACCGCGACCATTTCACCCTGTAAGCTTGAGCGTATCACGGGCCGTGTGCAGTTCGCCGGCACCTTTGCCGGTTCACTGTATTACGACACCAACAATTACGGCCTGGCCGATGCCGGTAACTACGGCATCCCGTTCTTCAGCGAAACGACCGACGCGTTCGGCGATCCTGTGGACGCAGATGGTGACGGCGTGCGCGACGTTGACCTGTTCAACCGTACGTTGAACGGTAACGACCTCAACCAGACGTTCATCAGTCCACAGGACCTCTACAACGTGATGGCCTATGGTGAGTACACCTTCGATGGCGACATGAACATCACGCCGTTCTTCGAAGCCAACTACAGCCGTGCTGAAGTTTCCGTGGAGAACAGCGGTGCGCCGCAGTTCTTCCCGTGGGTTCCGTCGAGCAACGCGTTCAACCCGTGTAACTTCGTCAGCAATCCGAACGGCGTCGATTGCGCTGATCGTGAGAACCAGTACCTGGGTGCCCCGTTCAACCCGAATGCAGGCTTCACCCTGCCGGTTCGCCCGATCCCTTCGATCCGCGGTGATCGTAACAATGTGGAATCGGTGCAGGAACAGTATCGCGCTGTTCTCGGCGTTCGCGGCGACTTGCCGTTCATTGGCGACACATGGACTTTCGAGATTTCGGGCGTGTATTCGCGTTCCGAAGGTTCCGCAGTCCGTAATGGTATCCGTGAAGATCGTCTGGCGCTCGCGCTCGGCATCGATCCGACCGCCGATTTCGACGGTGACGGCGTCTTTGACAACGACGGTGACGGCATTGCCGATGATTATATCTCGCTGACCAGCAGCCCGCTCCTCGCAGGCGGTCCGTGCGACACGGCTTCACTCGCCAACCCGGGTTCGGCTGCGCCTGACTTGCTCAACGGCAATTGTGTTCCGGTAAACCTGTTCGCGCAGAGCCTGTACCTGCCGGGTCCGATTGGCGATTTTGCCAGCCAGGCCGAGCGTGACTTCCTGTTTGGTCAGCGTACCTTTGACACTGTCTATGAGCAGACCCTGCTCTCAGCCTATGTCACTGGTGAATTGTTCGAGCTTCCCGCTGGCCCGCTGGCCATCGTGATCGGTGGTGAATACCGCAAGGACTCGCTCGATTCGCAGCCTGATTTCGTGGCGTCGAATGGCCTGTTCTGGGGCTTCTTTGCCGACCAGGGTGCGCAGGGCAGCAAGTATCTTCTTGAAGCCTTTGCCGAGGTCAACATCCCGGTCTTCGAAAGCGATTTCTGGGGTGAGTTCGAGCTGAACGCTTCGGGCCGTTTCACCGACGAAGAGTTCTACGGTTCTGCCGGCACCTACTCGATCAAGGGTGGTTGGCGTCCGGTCGAGCAGATCTTGCTCAAGGCCAGCTATGGTACGTCGTTCCGTGCGCCGAACCTGCGTGAGAACTTCCTCGCCGGTCAGTCTGGCTTCGGCGGGATTCTCGACCCTTGCGCCGTTCCTGATGCAGCCTACGACGCCCTTGGCGTTGGCTATGATGCTTCACAGGACCAGCGCGAGAATTTCGTGATCGCAAACTGTCAGCGTGAAGGCCGTGACCCGTTCACGGTTGGTATCGACTCCGGCGGGATCAACACTGTCCAGACGGCGAGTGCCGAGATCACTTCGGGTGGCAGTCTCTTGCTTGACCCGGAAACTTCGACCTCGTTTACCGCTGGTGTCGGCATCGTTGAATCCTTCGGTCAGTTCGACTTCTCGTTCAACGTCAACTACTACTCGATCGTTGTTGAAGACGCGATTGCAGAGCCATCCGGCCAGTTCATCGTGAACGAGTGCTACAATCGTCAGGAAACCAGCCGGAGCCGTTTCTGCGACTTCATCGGCACCAATGGTGATCCGAACAGCCGTCGCCTGATCAACAGCGTCTTTGCCGGCTTCGTCAACATCAACGAAGAAACGGTGAAGGGTCTCGACTTCAATGCGTCAATCAACCGTGATTTCACGGTTGGAAATGAAGTGCTGGGCCTTGGCCTCAGCGTGCGCGCCAACAATCTGATCGAGCGTAACACGCTTTCGCTCGACGATCTTGGCAACCCCGATGAGCAGGAATTTGCTGGTGAGTTCGGCTTCCCGTCATGGACGGGTCGCGCGACCTTCTCGGCGGACTATGGCGACTTCGGCTTCACGTGGCAGACCCGTTGGGTCGGCGCCGTGCAGCAGGACGTAGTCGGTATCGATCCGTTCAGCGATGCATGGGGTTATAACGCTGCTGGCGAGTTCACCGGCTTCTTCTCCGACACCTGCCTTGGCGCCGGTTCGCGTGATGGCGCTGGCAACCTCGACGGTATCGTGGCTGGTGATGGCAACTATTGTGCCGATGTCGGCTTCACCGAAGATTACTTCATCCACACCATGTCGGTTCGTTATGACTTCAACGAAAATCTGACGCTGCGTGCTGGTGTGACCAACATCTTCGATGAGAACCCGCCGCTGATTGATACCAACGAAGTGTTCGGTGTTTCGAACACTCCGATCGGTAACGGCTATGATCTCAACGGCCGTGAGTTCTTCGGATCGCTTAGCTTGCGCTTCTGATCCTCGCGTTCCGCCAGGGACCTAATTTGGAAAGGCCCCGCAACTTTGCGTTGCGGGGCCTTTCT
>DFBR01000128.1:3228-4733 GCA_002367375.1 Erythrobacter sp. UBA3075
CCAGCCTGCTTGACCGCGCCGCACCGGGCATTAGGACCGTCTCACAAGCAGGCGCGCCACATCCCGGGCGCAGGATCGAGGAACAGATATGATTATCGACGACACACTCTGCGCCATCGTGACGGGCGGGGCCTCGGGTCTTGGCGAAGCCACTGCTCGTGCCCTTGCGGCGAAGGGCGCGAAAGTCGCCCTGTTTGACATGAATTCCGAAGGGGCAGAGCAGGTTGCGGCAGACATTGGCGGCGTGGCCTGCATCGTCGATGTGACCGACGAAGCTTCGGTCGATGCAGGCTTCGCAAAAGCGCGCGCGGCGCATGGTCAGGAGCGATTGCTGGTCAATTGCGCCGGGATCGCGCCTGTCGGCAAACTGGTACGCCGCGACCGCGAGACAGGCGAAATCAGCCATTATCCGGTCGCCGCCTTTCGCAAGGCAATGGACATAAACGTGGTCGGGACTTTCCAGTGCATGGCCAAATCGGCTGCGGGCATGATGACGCTTGATCCGGTGGGCGAGCATGGTGAGCGCGGTTGCATCGTCAATACAGCCTCTGTCGCAGCCGAAGACGGTCAGATCGGCCAGGTCGCCTATGCTGCATCAAAGGCCGGAGTGAAGGGCATGACCTTGCCCGTCGCGCGCGATTTGATGAGCGAGGGCATTCGCGTCAACGCGATTCTGCCGGGCATCTTCCACACCCCCATGCTGGCCGAATTGCCGGAAAAGGCGCAGGCAGCGCTTGCTCAGGCGGTGCCGTTCCCGAAACGCCTTGGTGATCCCGCCGAATATGCCAGTCTGGTGTGCTTCATGGCGGAAACTGGCTATTTCAATGGCGAATGCGTGCGGCTTGACGGGGCGATCCGGATGCCGCCGAAATAGGCCGAAACGCGGCTATTCGAACGAGGAAACGGGAAGGGCAGACAATGGCCAACACTTGGCATATCGGCGTCATCGGTGGCTCTGGCCTGTATGAACCGGGAGCGCTGGAAGACGCGCAGGAAATTGCAGTGGCAAGCGCCTTTGGCGAGCCATCCGGCCCCGTCACAACGGGCCGTATCGGCAATGTGCAATTTTCCTTTATCGCGCGGCATGGAGCGGGTCATCGCCTATCGCCTTCGCAAGTGAATTATCGCGCCAATGTCGATGCGCTCAAACGCTGCGGTGTGACCGATGTTCTTGCACTTTCCGCGATTGGCAGCCTCAAGGAAGACATTGCGCCCGGCGAGTTCGTGGTGGTTGACCAATTGATCGATCGCACAGCGGCGCGCGAACGCAGTTTCTTCGGTGACGGGATCGTCGCGCATGTGCCGCTCGCCGATCCGGTGTGTCCACGCCTTTCCAAGCAGGCGGCCAAGGCAGCCGAGAAGGCCGGGGCGAAGGTCCATCAGGGCGGCACCTATGTCGCGATTGAAGGCCCGCAATTCTCGACTCGGGCCGAGAGCCATCTCTACCGCGCATGGGGCGCGGATGTGATCGGGATGACCGCCATGCCCGAAGCGCGCCTCGCGCG
>DFBR01000128.1:4781-15807 GCA_002367375.1 Erythrobacter sp. UBA3075
CAAATCCTCAAGACCATGGCGGCCAATGCAGACTATGCCCGCGCCACGCTGGCGGAGTTTGCCGCTGGCCTGCCAAAGCAGCGCAAGGCCAGCGCGATCGATACAGTGCTCGACACAGCGATCATAACCCCGCGCGAACAATGGGATGTGGCATCGCGCGCGCGGCTTGATGCTGTGGCCGGGCGGTTGGTGAATCTGATGGTTGAGGGCAAGGATTAGATCGCTGAGGGCCTCCACAATCACATAAACTTGCAAAGATGCGCAAAATTCAACAAAGTGATTACCTATGCAACCGACCAGCGCCCTATCTCGCTTTCTGCCCTACCAGCTTTCTCTGGCTTCCAATGCGGTCAGTGGCCGCATCGCCATGGAGTATCGTCAGCGTTGGGGGCTGAGTATTCCCGAATGGCGGGTGATGGCCGTGCTTGGCGATTCCGGAGCAAAGACCCAGCGCGACCTGACCAAGCGGACCCTGATGGATAAGGTTGCGGTCAACCGCGCTTGCAAGGTTCTGGAAGAGCGTGATCTGGCCCGGCGCACTCCCAATGAACAGGATGGCCGCTCGCATCTGCTTGAGCTGACCGCTTCAGGGCGCGCCATGCATTCGGAAATCATGCCGCTTGCGCTGGAAATGGAACGCCAGCTCTTCGCAGGATTTTCGGCAGATGAACTGGACCTGTTTCGCACTTTACTGGAGCGCGCGCGTTTGCAGGCAGAAGGTCTTGTAGAGGACGATCTTTCGGGCAGTTACGGCATCCGCTGAAAAGCGGATATTCTGCGCTAAAAGGTGCAACGAAAAACCCCGCGCGGCCATGGCCTCGCGGGGTTTTCCTTGTGCGGGTACTTTCGGTTCTTATCGCTATCCGGTGCTTCCCGGTCCGTCGCCAGAGAAGGCGTCGGCGATGGAACATGCTGCCGGACCAAGGATCACGATGAACAGCACCGGCAGGATGAACAGGATCAGCGGCACGGTCATGATTGCGGGCAGGCGCGCAGCCTTCTCCTCGGCACGCATCATGCGCTCGTTACGGAATTCGGCAGAGAGCACACGCAGCGCGGATGCCAGCGGCGTACCGTAACGCTCGGTCTGGATCATGGTGGTCACCACGCCGCGCACTGCATCCAAGTCCACGCGATAAGCGAAATTTTCGAAAGCCTGACGACGTTCTGTCAGGAAGGACAGCTCAATCGCGGTCAGGGCAAATTCTTCGCCCAGCTCCGGGTAGGCACGGCCCAGTTCGCGGGCCACGCGATTAAAGGCGGCATCCACGGTCAGGCCGGCCTCGGCACAGATGACGAGCAGATCAAGCGCGTCTGGCAAGCCCTTCTGGATCAGTTTGACGCGCTTGTTCGAGATGTTCTTCAGGTACAGTTCTGGCCCCTTATAGCCCGCGATGACGAGGGTTGCGAAGGCCATGAACCGCTTGAAACTGCCCCATTCGGGGAAAGTCTCGGTCCAGTAGAAAATGATCACGCCGAACAGGCCCAGCACGACCGGCAGCACCATGCGCGCGAAAATGATGAAGACTGCCATTTCCTTGTTGCGGAAGCCGGCCTGCGCCAGTTTCTGCTGCACGTCCTTGACCTGGCTTTCCTGAAGGACCTTCATGCCCTCCAGCGTGTCTTTCATCTTTTCGGTCGTATCGGTCTTGCGCACCAGGCTCTGGCGCTTCTTCGCACCCTGGGTGAGCATTCCCGATTTGAGTTCGTTGCGACGGTCGTTCAGCGCTTTCACTCGCTTCGCCATCGGGTCTTTGACTGTGACAGCAGCATAGATTGCCAGCAGCACGGCAGCGGCGGCCATTCCGGCGAAGATTGACCCGACAAGGATCACATCGACGCCGAGAAGCTTGGGGCCAGTGGATTGAGCGATCAAATATGTCATCAAATTTCCCCGCTCAGATCTCGAAGCTGACCATTTTGGCCATGATGAAGCCGCCGATGCTCATCCACACAAGGCCGCCAAGCCCGGTAATGATAAGGCGATCGTCTTCAAAAAAGCCGCCGATATAGCTCGGGTTGATCCAGTAGATCATGCCGAACACGATGAAGGGCAAAGCACCAACGATGTAGGCAGAAGCTTTGGATTCAGAGCTCATCGCCTTGATCTTCAGCTTCATTTGCGCGCGCTTGCGCAGCACGTCTGCAAGGTTGGAAAGCGTTTCCGCCAGATTGCCGCCCGTCTCGCGCTGGATGGCCAGCGTGATGACGAAGAACTGGAATTCTGCCGTGCCCAGCTTGTCAGCCGTTTCCTGCAGCGATTCCTCCATTGTGCGGCCAATCTTGATGCGTTCGACCACGGAGCGAAATTCAATTCCGACCGGGCCGGGCACTTCCTGACCAACGACGGACAGCGTTTCACCGACCGGCAGACCCGAACGCAAACCACGAACAAGTAGCTCGATTGCATCGGGGAACTTGGCGTTGAACTGGTTGGTGCGGCGCTTGATGAAATGGCCGACGACCAGATGGGGCAGGCCGGCACCGATCAGGATGCCGATGCCGAGTGCCAGCATGGCGCCGCCAGTCTGGAAAAATAGCAAGGCAGCGATCGTCAGGGTCAGTCCCAGCGAGGCATACAGATATTTCTGCACCGACCAGTTCATGCCGGTGCGGTTCAGGCGAACCGCCAAAGCTTCCAGACGTGAGCCGGAACCGGCGACGGCATGTTTCTTGGGCTTGCGCGCGGCGATTGCCTTCTTGAGCTGGCCTTCGACCTTGTCGGTAGTGCTGTCGGAATGGCGATAGCGCACTGCTTGCAGGCGGCGCTGACTTTCCTTGGCAGGCGAATTGCCTGTGACCAAGACATAGCCCAGGATCATCAATCCCAGCAGGCCACCGGCCAAGAGCACGAGCTGAATGATGGTCATGATCCGCCTTCTCTAAATTCTAGCGTCAATGGGCAGGTGAGGGGGCAGGTCATGCCTGCCCCCAAACCGTTCACTCGGCTGGCTGCGGTGCAGCTTCGCTCGACTTGTTCTTCTTGGTCGAACCGCTGAGCAGTGACTTCAGATCGAACTTGCCAAGCATGGACGAAGGCTTGCCATTGTCAGCAAGGCTTGCGCCATCATCTTCGCTCACGCCGACAATCGTCTTGGCGATCTCACGCAGCGGCGAAACCGTGCGCGAACCCTTGTTCGCCTCGATGAAGGTCTGGCCCAGCTTGGCAGCGTTGACCGCTGCTTTCTGGTCAAGATTGATCTGGAAGTTGATCTTGCGTTCGATCGAGGCTTCGAAATCGGCTTTGCTGATTTCGGCCGCACCCGACTGCATCTTGTTGCAGACGATCATCGGATGTGCGCCCGGAGCGTTCTGCTTCAGCCACGACAGGATACGGATCGTGTCACGCGCCGATGCCAGAGTGAGCTCGGTAACAAGCGTCACCACATTCACTTCCGTCAACAGATGCGGGAAGTTGATCAGCATGTTGCGCGGCAGATCGATCACGGTCATGTCGAATGCCTGGCGGAACTCTTCCTCCAGCTGCACGAAGGCGGTGCCATCGGTCATCAGCGGGGAATTGATCGGCGCTTCAGCAGACATGATCGCGAGATTGTCGTTCGCACGGATCATGGCGCGTTCGATGAACAGGCCATCGATACGGCTCGGATTGTCGATTGCATCGGTCAGGCCACGGCCCGGTTCGAGATCAAGCGACAGCGCTCCGGTCCCGAAATGCACGTCGAGGTCGAGCAGTGCCGTCGAACGTTCGTGCTCGATCGAGAACAACCATGCAAGCGAGGTTGCCAGTGTGGAGGCGCCAACGCCGCCACGGGTGCCGACAATCGCGGTTGCGACATGTTCGTGCTCACCGTCGCCTTCAACGCCGCCACGCGGAGCTGAGAACACGGCCTGCGCCTGCGTAAGACAATCGCGCAGCTGGTTGGCCGAAAACGGCTTGAGCAGGTAATCGTGAATGCCGCTTGCGATCAGATCGCGATACAGCCGCACGTCGTTTACCTGACCAACTGCGATCACCACGGTGCCGGGTTCGCAAACCTCGGCCAGCGCATTGATGTCGTTCAGCGGGTCGCCGCTTTCCGACAGGTCGACCATCAGGATGGCGGGACTGGCCGAGATCGACAGGGACTGGACTGCATTGCGCAGGCCGCCCTTGTTGCACTTCTCGGGCTGCCAGCCCATTTCGATAACCACTGGGCGCAGCGCATCGAGAGCGCTGTCGTCACAAATATAGGCGGAGAACGGCTCGCGATTGCCGAGCGGTCCGGGTTTCCACTGTGCACTCATCGGATTAGTCCCCCTCGGACGATACTTCAGGCAGGGTCGTGCCACCGCCGCCGGTAGGCTGCGCGTTGCGATAGGAATCGATGGCGCGGTTCGATGTCATGACCACTGTCTCGCCCGAGCCGCTGGCTCCGTTGAGCAGGTGTTCAGGATTGGCCACCATCGCGGCGATATTGCTGTTCACCGCACAGCCGAAGCCGGGTGACGTCTGGTTACCCTGTTCGATGCCGTAACGGTTTTCCCAGTTCGGGCAGCCCGGAACATGGGCCATCGAACGGGTTACAACCACGCGGACATTGCCGGGATTGACGTAGCCTTCGGTTACCGGTGCGACATCGCTCAAAAGGATGCCAAAACGGCTTGCCACACCAGCAACATCTTCGCGCACGGCCGCACTCATGGCCGGGTCGTCAACCGCAATGCGGTCGCCATAACCAAGGTCCAGTGTTTCGAACCAATCGGCGAGGCGAGCCTGTTCAGGCACGGTCAGGCCGCTGCCAGAGCTGGCAAGGTCGAGAGTGTAGTTGTTGCGTTCCACAACTGGCTGGTTGACCGAGTTGAGCGACATGTTCTGCGGGCCTTCGTTCAAGGTTCCGCAGGCGGAGAGGCCGAAGCCAAGCGAGAGTGCCAGGGCCGTCGCGGCAAGGCGTTTGTTACGATTTGTCATGGGACTCACTCTCCGTTGTCGAAGCTGAAGCCGGGCAGCGGCGCTGCAGCGGCGGTTTGTGTGTCGGCGCCGTTGGGGGCGTCGCCGCCCGCCAGTGCCGTGCCGTTCTGCTGCGTCATGCTCAGATCCGGGCCGTTCGGGCCGGGATTGGAAGGACGCGGCATCGGACGTTCGCCGCCCGTTACACCGTCGGTTTCCTGACCCATCATGACCTGCGCAGCAGCATCGGGGACATTGAAACCATCGGTTGGCAGGCGAATGTCACGATCATTGACCGGCTGCACCAGATATGGCGTCACGACGATCACCAGTTCTGTTTCGTTGCGCTGGAAATCGGTGGAGCGGAACAGATTGCCAAGGATCGGCAGATCGCCGACGCCGGGAAGCTGATCGATGGTCTGCTGCGCATTGTTCTGCAGCAGGCCTGCAATCATGAAGCTTTCGCCCGAACCCAGTTCCACCGTCGTTTCCGCGCGGCGGATGGTCAGTGCCGGAACGTTGAAGCCGTTGAGCGTCACCGCTCCCTGGCTCGACAGTTCGGATACTTCAGGGCGCACGCGCATCGAAATCCGGCCATTGGCCAGCACGATTGGCGTGTAAGCAAGGCTGACACCGAAATTCTTGTACTGGATGGTTGTCGTACCCAGACCCTGGCTCAGCGGGATCGGGAATTCGCCACCGGCAAGAAACTCGGCAGTTTCGCCCGAAAGTGCCGTCAGGTTCGGCTGCGCCAAAGTGGTCACCAGACCGCGGCGTTCGCCAAGGTCAAGCGCGGCACCGATATCGAGGCCAAGGAATTGGCCCAATGCACCGAGCGTCGTTCCCGGCGAAATACCTGAAATCGAGGAACCCGTTGCTTCGATGAATTGCGGGTTGTTGGCACCTGCGGGCAGCAATGGATTGAAATCCGGGTTCAAGATCTGCCCAACGATCCCGCTCGGACCCACTCCCAATACAGGGGCGCGGCCGAATGTGGGTGTGCGTCCTTGTGCTACGCCGAACTGAAATCCACTGGAGCTGTCAATCGTCGCAACATTTGCGCCAATGGTGCGAACCAGCGAGCGGCTGACTTCGGCAAAGCGCACGCGCAGATTGACCTGCAGCGGCGTTGCCATGCGCAGACGCGAGATGACGTTGGAATCGGTTCCGACGAAGGCTTGAACAAGGCGTTCTGCCTCGGCAGCATCTTCAGGAGCGGCGACCGTGCCGGTAAGCAGCACAGTGTTGCTGCCCATCGTGGCGACGGAAATGCGCGCTTCCGGCATTGCCAAGCCCAGCATCTGATCGACGCTGTCGAGGTTGGAGCCGACGCGGATATTGGCCGACCAGATGATGTCGCCTGCAGCGTTGCTGGCGTAAATCGTGGTCTCACCGCCCGCCAGGCCGAAGATATACAGCTGACGCTGCGACTTCACCTGCACATCGGCAACCGATTCGTTGGAGATGAAGATATCGGCCATATTGCCGGGCACCGTCACCAGTTCGCCGCGGCCAATGGACAGGACAAGGTCCTGAGCAGGGCGGACGGACTGGGCCTGGGCCGGAGCAGCGGGCAGCATCGCCAGCGGCGCAAGTGCACAGGCTGCACTCAATACAGTCTTGAAAAGACGGCTGGTCATAGTCTTGCCTTTCGGAACGATTCCGGTGGAAGTCTGGTGGAGTTGTGTGTTGTTGCTGGTCATCACGATCACCGCAGGGTCGTCATGCCGACAGGAGCGACGCGAGCGCCGGTTCCCATGGCATTGGCCTGACGGTCGAGCAGCGCACCAGCGCCGCGATTAACCGCTTCAACCGACATCCGGTTGCCACGGCTTACGCGGACCGTCGGACCCGAAGGAACGGCCGCGCCAGCGAAACCCTGATTGGCAGCAGGCTGAGCATTCGGCGTCGGATTGCGCGACGGCACAGAGCTGCGCTGGAAGCGCGACACATCGCCGCCGGTCACGAAAGTGGTACCACCTTCACCCGGGCGAGAGACGGCACTGCGCAGCAGCGCCTCTTCTTCTTCAGCCGAGGCATTGGCAGGCAATTCAATATCGCCCGAAGCAATGGCACGCTCCAGTTCAGTCTGGTTGTCGGCAATCGAGCGCAGCGCGAGGCTGATCGTACCGATCGTCTGCGCAACCGAGATTTTCTCGGCAATGCGCGGGGTCACTTCCATCGTCACCGTGCGGAAGGCACGCACAACCGTGCGGCCGTCTTCAGTGGTGGTCGTTTCAGTAGACTGATCGGTGGCGAGAACGCGCAGGTTCGTCAGGATCGTTTCGGCAGTCTGCAGAGCCTGCTGGCCGCCGCCTTCACCCTGAACCGACTGGGTCAGCATCATGTCAACGCGGTCTCCCGGGAAGACGAAGCCAGCCACACCCGTGCGAGCGGAGACAGGAACGGTCACGGCACGCATGCCAGGGCCAAGCGCTGCGGCAAGGAAGCCGCGATCGCCGGGCGAAACAAGCGTGCCTTGCGTAACGGGCTCACCAGCGGTCATCGGATGACGCACGACGGTGCCGAGCAGCTGTTCCATATCGGCCTCGCCGTCGATGAAATAGGCGTCTTGCACCAATTCCTGCGGCCAGAGCTGATATGCCACGGCGTCAGCCGTGATGATTGTGCCAACCGGCAGGCTGCGCTTGGCAACCAGCACTTTGGGGCCTTCCGGCTCCGCTTCGGCGGCTTCGACTTCGGGAGCTGCCGCGCCTGCGAACATGCTCCGGGCAGCAAGAGCGGTGCCGATCGCTACGATCAGCGCTCCTACCAGCAGAATGAGCTTCTTCTTGTCCATGGTGCGTCAAGCCCCCTTAGTTGGATCACGTATTTGTGTTTGACCCGGATAAACCGGAATTGGTTAAAATGAGGTTCATCCCGCAGCCACAGCAGCGGATGCGGGAAGATAAAATGTTCCGATGGTCCACAATCCGGCGAGCGCGATGGCCACGCCATAAGGGATTGCGAGTTTGTCTTTCTGGCGGCGGGCGACGTGCCACATGCCAAAACCGATGGTCAGGACGCCGCCCAGCAGCGCCATCATGATCAGCAGCTTCACGAAAATGAGTGGCTGGATCCACAAAGCGAGCGCCGTCAGTAGCTTCACGTCGCCGCCACCCATTGCGCGCAGGGCGAACAGGATGGACAGCACGGCAAAGGTTGCGACAGCGCAGCCGATCTGCATGGCAATATCGGGCCACAGTGCCATACCTGTGGCAATCCAGAACAGCGGAGCGCCCAGCGCGATCGCGCCGTTCAGCCAATTGGCGATGCGGCGGCTCTTAAGATCGGTGAACGCAGCGGTCACCAGCGCGATTGCAAGCGCGGCAAGCAGTGCGTATTTGAACGGATCGTCTAACATGAGGCCCCCAAAAGTCTCTTGAGCCTTGTGCTAGCGCCTATCACTTACCAAAAAGTAACCACTGGCAGGAGGTTCGTATTAGCCACGACACGAAAGTTGCCACCAAGGCATTTGATCGACGGGCCATCCCGGCAGGCGCGACGGAGGGCACGTGGTTTGCGCCCGACGGGCATGAAATCCGTCATATCGACTGGCCCCGCCCTCCAGCGGACGTAACCCCGCGCGGGTCGATGCTGTTCATGGCCGGGCGTGGTGATGCCTATGAGAAATATCTCGAAAGTTTCGAGCACTGGCGCCAGCAGGGCTGGCAGGTCAGCGCAGCGGACTGGCGCGGTCAGGGCGGCTCGGGCCGTCTGGGCAATGATGATGCGACGGGCCATATCGACGATTTTGCTCTGTGGGTTGCGGATCTGGCAGATTATTGGCGCGGCTGGGCCGATGGGCGCGAAGGTCCGCTCGTATTGCTCGGCCATTCTATGGGCGGCCATCTCGTTTTGCGCGCGGTCATGGAGCAGGTGCTTGACCCGGCACCCGACACGCTGGTGCTGTCTGCGCCCATGCTTGATACTTTTCCTGAATTGGTGCCGCTGCCGATCAAGCGCGGCTTTGCAAGAATCATGACGAAGCTGGGCGATCCCAAACGCCCTGCGTGGAAAATGAGCGAAAAGCCCGGTGCCAAGCCGGGCCTGCGCCAGACTTTGCTGACGCATGATGTCACGCGTTACGAAGACGAAATGTGGTGGCGCAGCCATCGGCCTGAGCTGGAGCTTGGCCCAGGAAGCTGGGGCTGGGTCAGCGGCGCGATGGAAAGTTCTGCCACGCTGTTCCGTCGCGGCGCGCTGGAAAGCGTCGACGTGCCCACTTTCATCGTTGCCACCGATGCGGACCGGCTGGTTAGTCCCTCCGCCATCCGCAGCGCCATTGCGCGGCTGCCCAATGCGCAATCACTCGTGTTCGGGGATGAAGCGCACCACGAAATCCTGCGTGAGGCGGACCCGGTGCGTGAACAGGCACTGGCGGCAATTGATGAGTTCCTGATTCGAGAGACCGCCTCTGATGGCTGAGAGCTTTGATGTTGCGATCATCGGTGCAGGCATGGCTGGTGCCAGCCTTGCTGCCGAGATCGGGCCGGACATGCGGGTGATCGTATTGGAGGCGGAAGATCAGCCCGGTTACCATGCAACGGGCCGCTCGGCTGCTTTCTGGGAGGAATGCTATGGCGGGCCGGACATTGTCCCACTCACCAGCGCATCGGGACCGTGGCTGCGCGAACGAGGTTTGCTCGGCGAGCGCGGCGCACTCTACCTCGCGCGCGAGCAGGATGAGCCTGCGATCGAAAAATTCTTCCACGACTTTGCCGGTTCCGGCGCGTCACCGCGCCGAATCGGGCGCGAACAGCTGGAAGGCCATGTACCCGGCCTGCTGCCGCAATGGGATCGCGCAATCCATCAGCCGCGCTGCGCCGACATTGATGTGGGCGCTTTGCATCAACACTATCTCAGTACCGCTCGTGCGAATGGCGTGACGGTGAAATGCCGCGCACGCCTTGCCTCGGCACGGCGCAGCGGCGAGGGCTGGGAGCTGCGGCTTGAGAATGGCGAGGAGATGCGCGTGGGCGTGCTCGCCAATGCGGCAGGGGCCTGGGCCGACAGAATCGCGCAGCTTGCAGGTGCGCAGCCGCTCGGCATTACGCCCTATCGCCGCACCGTGGTGCAATTGCGCACCGATCCGGCACCGCCAGTCGATTTGCCGCTGTGCCTTGATATATCGGGCGACTTCTATTTTCGGCCAGAGAGCGGCAGGCTGTGGCTCAGCCCGCATGACGAAATTCCGTCTGCGCCATGTGATGCTGCGCCAGAGGAATTGGATGTCGCGCTGGCAATCGATCGGCTGCAACATGTGCTGGACTGGCAAGTCACTGCGGTCGAGCACAAATGGGCAGGCCTGCGCAGCTTCGCGCCCGACCGCTGCCCGGTCTATGGCTTCGATACAGATGTGCCCGGCTTCTTCTGGTTTGCCGGACAAGGCGGATACGGCATCCAGACCGCGCCCGCAGCAGCCCGATTGGGCGCGCAATTGCTGTGCGACAGGCCGCGCGATGCCATGACAGCCGATTTGAATGTAAAATTGTATGCGCCTGCCCGTTTTGCGAAGGCCACGGCCTAGCCAAGAGGCTCATCTTTGTTATGTTACGAAAGACGATAACAGAGGAGAGTTTTCGATGGGTCACCATTTTGAAATTTATAAGGACAAAGCTGGCGAGTTCCGCGTCCGTTTCAGCTACAATGAAGAAGTCATGTTCTCCACGCAGGGCTATTCTTCCAAGGCGAGCGCCAAGAACGCTATTGAATCGATCCAGAAGAACGGCCCCGGCGCCAAAGTGGTCGAC
Organism: Erythrobacter sp. UBA3075; assembly: GCA_002367375.1. Lineage (GTDB taxonomy): Bacteria > Pseudomonadota > Alphaproteobacteria > Sphingomonadales > Sphingomonadaceae > Alteraurantiacibacter. Next base: position 15,426 of record DFBR01000128.1, read on the forward strand.
AACAGCTAAGCTGTTCCAGTGATAGAAATCACCAAGGGGTCGGTCCTTCGCGGGGCCGGCCTTTTTATTTGCCGTTAATCGCGTCGGCCGCGTCGCTGGCGAGTATGTCCACCCGGTCGTTTTCGGGATGGCCTGAGTGCCCCTTCACCCATTCCCACTGAATCGTGTGCGGGGCGGCGGCTTCAATCAGATCATGCCACAGGTCGGCATTGCGAACCGGCTTCTTGCTGGCATTGATCCAGCCCTTCTTCTTCCACCCCTCGATCCATTTTGTCATGCCATCGATCAAGTAACGGCTGTCTGTGTGGAGCGTGACTTCGCACGCTTCGATCAGCGCATTCAGCGCCATGATCGCGGCGGTCATTTCCATGCGATTGTTGGT
>DFBR01000128.1:15902-32000 GCA_002367375.1 Erythrobacter sp. UBA3075
TGACGTTTGTAGAATGCGAACCGGTGCATGAAATCCATCGGGTCCTTGCGGGTGACAAGCGCATCTGCGGGCGTTTCGATCCAGTCCTGCGCCCGGCTGGAGACAAAGCGCATGGCGGCTCCTTGGGCCAGCAGTGGGAGCGCACTGCACTCGGCATCGGACAAAGTGCGCACCGATTCGTAGCCCGCCACCAGCGCCTCCCCGATCTCAGCGCGAAATTTGCGCCCGTTGTCGGCAAAGCTCCACGCGGCATGGGTCACGGCAAGATCGTAAGCCATCGCATCGTGGCAGGCGAAGTAGAAGTCTATAAGGCCACTGACAGTGTCGCCCAGCATCAGGACATTGTCCGGGAACAGGTCCGAATGGATGATGGAGCGTGGCAGGTCTTGCGGCCACTCTTTCGCGACGTGCTGTGCCTCACCGATAGCGGCGGGGAGGGCAGGGTTGATCACCGCGAGCGCCTCTGCGCCGCAATCCGCGAGCACCTTTGCCGAAACGTCAGGGCCCAGATCATTGGCGCGCCGCGCGGAAAAATCCTGCGCCGCCAGATGCATCCGCGCCAGCACCGCGCCGACATTGCGGGCTTGCTGCGGCGTGGGATGGTCGACCGAAACTCCGGGCAGAAATTCGATCAACGCGACCGCCTTGCCATCAAGGTCACGCCAAGCAGCGCCTCCTCGATCATGAATGGTGCGCGGTACCGGAGCGCCATGGGCGGATAGGTGATCGAGCAGGCCGAGGAAGAACGGCAGGTCAGCAATGTCGATCCGCCGTTCATACATGGTCAGGATGAAGCGATTGCCATTCGCCGCGCTGCCGCTCGTCTCGATCAGCCAATTGGAATTGGAAACGCCCTCGGCAATGCCCTTGGCCGACACCAGATCGCCGACGTCATAATGCGCGATTAGCGCTGCGAGAGTTTCAGCAGAGAGCTGCGTATAGACCGCCATTGTGGGTGGCTATTCGGTAAGTTCGCGCGGCAGTTTGAAGACCATCTTCTCTTCGGCCGTGCGCACCTTTTGCTCTTCGATGTCGCGCCATTCGCCAAGCCTGTCGACCACTTCGCGCACCAGCACTTCAGGGGCAGACGCTCCAGCCGTCACGCCGATTGTGCCGACATCTTCGAGCCATTCCGGGTCGATTTCGCTGGCGCGCTGGATCAATTTTGCATCGGTTCCCAGCCGCTCTGCCACTTCGACCAGGCGCAGCGAGTTGGAAGAATTTGGCGCGCCGATCACCAGCACCAGGTCACAACTGCTGGCGATTGCCTTGACCGCAGCCTGCCGGTTGGATGTGGCGTAGCAAATGTCCTCGGCACGCGGGCCGACGATTTGCGGGAAGCGGTCCTTCAGGGCGGCAATGACTTTTGCGGTGTCGTCTACCGAAAGCGTGGTCTGGGTGAGGAAGGAAAGGCTGTCTTCCTGCGTAAACGGCAGTTCGGCCACGTCTGCCACAGTCTCTACAAGTGTCATCTGGCCATCGGGCACCTGACCCATTGTGCCGATGACTTCGGGATGACCTACATGGCCGATGAAGATGATATGCTGGCCTTTTTCAATCTGGCGTTCAGCTTGCCGGTGAACCTTGCTGACCAGCGGGCAGGTGGCGTCGAGATAGACCATCTTGCGCCGCTCTGCCTCGGCCGGGACGGCTTTGGGCACGCCATGCGCGCTGAACACGACCGGCGCATCGTTGGGAACCTCGTCCAGCTCTTCAACAAAGATCGCGCCCTTTTCGCGCAGCCCGTCAACGACGAAGCGATTGTGCACGATTTCATGCCGGACATAGACTGGCGCGCCAAAGCGTTCGATCGATTTCTCGACGATTTCGATGGCGCGATCGACACCGGCGCAGAAGCCGCGCGGCGCGGCGATCAGCACCTTTAGCGGCAATTTTTCCTCCGCATCGGCGGCGTCGGCGGGTGTTTCCTGAAAGGGGGCGTTCATAGTGGGGTCTCTAGCGGTTGTCGGGCTCCCGTGAAAGGGCTAGGGGCCTGTTCCTTGGAATGGGCTGAATGTCGCCCCGTTCTCGCCAGTATCAAGGACGTTTATGCAGTTTCGATCCGCCCTCATTGCCCTCGCCGCTCCCGCCGCCCTGCTTGCCGGGTGCAGCTCGGATGGCGATATCGTTGTCGACCAAGGCGTGGGCATTACCGCGCTGCGCTCAGTCTGCCCTGCGGTCGGCGTGCCCGACTACACCGGCGACGTGACGCTTTTCTCCCGCCCCGACGCACGCACGGCTGACGCGCTGGACGTGACCGCCGCGATCACCAATGTGCGCAGCACTTGCAACGACACGGGCGCGCAAGTGTACACCTCGGCGACGTTTGACGTTGTGGCGATGCGCCGCGATGTGCGCGGTGCACGGACCGTTGAACTGCCCTATTTCTCGACCGTCATGCGCGGCGGAACCTCGGTTGTCGCCAAGCGCATTGGTACCGTAACGCTGAACTTTGCTGACGGGCAGGAACGCGCTCAAGCCAGCGGCACTGCCGGTGCCTATGTTGATCGCGCTGCGGCGACGCTGCCGGAAGATGTTCGTGAGCGGATCACCCGCCGCCGCCGTGCTGGTGACCAGTCCGCAGCGATTGATCCGCTGTCCGAACCAGATGTGCGCGCCGCTGTGGCCCGCGCCACGTTCGAACTGCTGATCGGCTTCCAGCTGGACGAAGATCAGCTCGCCTACAACGCCACGCGCTGACAGCGCTATTGAATTTACCGTGAGTCCCGGCGATTGCGGGGACCTGTTTGAGGGAGGCCCCTGCCTTCGCAGGAGCTCACGATATTTATGACCGATAAGCCATCACAGACACTCTACGCCGCGTTTGCGGCCCGGATCGACGCCGTTCTCGCCGCGCTGGAGAAGGAGGGGCATCTTCCGCCTGAAACGAGCCGCGCCAATGTGAGCGTGGAACCACCGCGCGATCCCTCGCACGGCGATCTCGCCACCAATGCCGCAATGGTTCTGGCGAAGGCCGCCAAGACCAATCCGCGCGCGCTGGCGGAAAAGATCATCGAACATCTGGCGCGCGATCCGCTGATCGAGAGCGCCGATATCGCCGGACCCGGCTTCATCAATTTGCGTCTCGCCCGGCAGAACTGGATCACTGAGCTCAGGGCGATTGCGCAGCTGGGCGATGATTACGGCAAGTCCACCATTGGCGATGGCAAGCGGGTGAATGTGGAATATGTCTCCGCCAATCCCACCGGGCCGATGCACATGGGTCACTGCCGCGGCGCGGTGGTGGGCGATGCTTTGGCTGCGCTGCTTGAATTTGCCGGGCATGAGGTGACGCGCGAATATTACGTCAATGATGCCGGCGGGCAGGTGGATACGCTCGCCCGCTCGGCGCATCTGCGTTACCGGGAGGTCTTGGGCGAGGATATCGGTGACATTCCGGAAGGGCTGTATCCCGGTGCGTACCTTGTGCCAGTAGGCCAAGCGGCGGCGGAAGAATTTGGTGCGCGCTTTCAGGCTGAACCCGAAGAGGAATGGCTGCCGATTTTTCGTGCCTTTGCGGTCGAGCGGATGATGGACCTCATCAAATCCGACCTCGCACTGCTCGGCATCAGGCACGATGTTTTCTCCTCCGAGGCGGCATTGCAGGCTGCGCAAAAGCCCGAAGCTGCTGAGGCTTGGCTGCGTGAACATGATCTTGTCTATGATGGCGTGCTCGAAGCGCCCAAGGGCAAGGCTCCGCCCGAGGATTGGGAAGCAGTCGAACTGCCGCTGTTCCGCAGCACCAAGTTTGGCGACGATCAGGATCGCCCGATCAAGAAGTCAGACGGCAAGTGGACCTATTTCGGAGCTGATCTCGCCTACCATATGCAAAAGGCTGAAAAAGCTGATGCGCTGATTGATATCTGGGGCGCTGACCATTCGGGCACGGTCAAGCGCATCAAGGCGGCCGTCGCGGCACTTTCCGAAGGGCAGGGCAAGCCGATCCCGTTCGATGTAAAGCTGGTGCAGATGGTGCAATTGCTGCGCGGCGGTGAGCCGGTGAAAATGTCCAAACGTTCGGGCAATTTCGTCACCATTGCCGATATGGTGGAGGAAGTGGGCAAGGATGTGGTGCGCTTCTCCATGCTCACCCGCAAGCCAGAAGCGCAGATGGATTTCGATTTCGCCAAAGTGATTGAGCAATCGAAAGACAATCCGGTGTTCTATGTCCAATATGCCCATGCGCGGATCAGCTCGATCCTGCGCAAAGCTGCGGATCAAGGCGTTGCGCCCAGCGCCGATGCGCTCGACACGCTGGGTGAGCACGAGCTCGACGTTATCAAGCAGGCTGCGCAGTTCCCACGCGAAGTCGAAGCGGCCGCGCGCGCGCGCGAGGCGCACCGGATCGCCTTCTACCTTTATGACCTCGCTGCGGCGTTCCATGCGCTGTGGAACATGGGCAATGATGACCCCGGCAAACGCTTCATCGTGGGACAGGACCCAGCTGTTTCGAGCGCAAGGCTTTTTCTCGCGTCACAAATCGGGCAGGTTATCCGCAACGGCCTCGCTTTGTTGGGCGTCGAGGCGGTCGAGGAGTTGTAAGTGATGGCTTATCCGGGTGACGGGGATAACGACCTGGACGAATTCGAAGGCGAAGGAGGGCAGCAGCCTTGGGCCGGGGAAGAGCAATTGGCTCTTGCCGATGAGGATGAAGACCTGCCGTGGCTGGAAGCCGACGAATATGAAGAGGAAGGCAGTTTCGACTGGCGGCTGATCGTTTATGCGGTGCTCGGCCTTGTCGTCGTCGGCGCTGTGCTGGCCGCAGCCTGGTGGTATTTCCGCGATCGTGCAGATCCCGAATTCGTGGCCGATGGCAGCACGATCGAAGCGCCCGAGGGGCCTTACAAACAGCGCCCGGATGATCCCGGTGGCAGGCAAGTTGCCGGCACGGGCGATCAGGCATTCGGAGTGGCAGAGGGCGAAAGCACGCGCGGCCGCATGGGTGATGGCAATGTTGATGATGGTGCTGATAATGGTGCCGATGATGGTGCCGACAGCGGTGATGCGCGTTCGTCCGTTGATCGCGAACAAGCTGGCTCCTCCGACGATGAAAGCGGCGCAGTCTATGTCCAGATCGGCGCCTATAGCAGCCGTGCAGAGGCCGAGCAGGGTTGGAGCCGCCAAGCGCAGCGTTTCAGCGCGCTTTCCGGAATGCGCCACAGGGTAAGGGAAGCCGACGTAAACGGCGCCACCGTCTATCGCTTGCAAGCTATTTCCGGTGACCGCGCCAGCGCCGATGCGACTTGCCGCGCGATTCGTAATGCGGGCGGGGATTGCTACATTCGCTAAGTTAACCATTCCTGCGGCTGTTTTCCCCGGTGCGCTGGGGTAAATTGCTTGCAGGAAAGGTGCTTTTCAGGCGTAAATGCGCCGCATGACGCCCGCAATCTTCGGCCTGTCCGGTCTTAAACTGACCGAAGACGAATGCGCCTTCTTCAAGGAGGCCGATCCGGCAGGCTACATCCTGTTCGCTCGCAATTGCGAAACGCGTGAGCAGATGCGCGTGCTAACCGATGAATTGCGCGCCATTCATGGGCGCGACAAGCTGCTTATCAGCATCGATCAAGAGGGCGGGCGCGTCGCGCGAATGAAGCCGCCCGAATGGGATGCCTATCCGCCGCAAGGCGACTTCGCCAAACTGTATGACATCGCCCCGGCCAGCGCGATCGAAGCGGCACGCGCCAATGCGCAATTGTTGGCGCTGGACCTTTCCGAGGTGGGTGTGACAGTGGACTATCTGCCGTTGCTGGATGTGGCAGTCGAAGGCGCGCATGACGTGATCGGCGACCGCGGTCTTGGGCATGAGGAGATGCAGGTCGCCGCGCTGGGTCGCGGAGTGCTGGACGGGCTGGCGCGTGGCGGCGTGGCGGGTTGCATCAAGCATATGCCCGGCCATGGCCGCGCGGTAGTGGACAGCCACAAGGACTTGCCCATCGTCACCGCCACTGCCGAGGAGCTGGAGATCGACATCGCGCCCTTCGCCAAGCTCAAGGATGCGCCGATAGCGATGACCGCGCATATTCGTTTCACCGCATGGGACGCGGACCGTCCGGCGACGCAATCTGAGTATGTTGTCGAACAGATCATCCGCCAGCGCATCGGGTTCGACGGATTGCTGCTGACCGATGATATCGATATGGAAGCGCTCGACGGGACCGTACCCGAACGCTCGGTAAAGGCGATCGCGGCAGGCTGCGATGTGGTGCTGAATTGCTGGGCCAAGCCAGACGATATGGCGGGTACAGTCGAAGCGCTGCCCACGATGTCGGAAAAGGCTACGGCTCGGCTCGACCGTGCGCTCGAAAACACTGGCTTGGCGGCGGATGCTATGCCGCGCAAAGAACTGCTCGCCACGCGGGACAGCCTGCTGGCGCTGGCGAAAGCGGCGGCATGAACATGGATGAACTCGTCTTGTCCGATGCTGCTGCGGAAGGTGCCGCGGATTGGGACGGTATCGGTGCGCCTGCGGCTGACGATCAGAATGCGCTCTATCTCGAACTCGACGGGTGGGAAGGTCCGCTGGACCTCTTGCTCGACCTTGCGCGGCGGCAAAAGGTTGATCTCAAATCGATCTCGATCCTCGCGCTGGTCGATCAATATATCGACTATATTGAACGGGCCGAGGCACTTAAGCTGGAAGTGGCTGCCGATTATCTCGTGATGGCGGCATGGCTGGCCTATCTCAAATCGGCGCTGCTGCTGCCCAAGGAAGAGCAGGAAGATCCAAGCCCCGAGGAATTGGCGCTCAAGCTGCAATTGCGGCTGCAACGCCTTGGCTCCATGCGAGAGGCTGGGGCGCGGCTGATGGGGCGGGATAGGCTGGGCCGCGATGTCTTTGCACGCGGCGCGCCAGAGGGCTTGAAAGTCCTGCGCAAGAATGATTGGCAATGCGACTGGTATCAGCTCGTATACGCCTATGGGCAGGTCAAACTGCGCACCGAACCAGTGGTCCACATGGTGGCTGAACGCCCGGTGATGACGCTCGATTCCGCGCTTGATCGTGTGTCTGCAATTCTCGGCGTCAATGTTGACTGGATGGAAATCCGCGCCTTCCTGCCCGCCAATGCCGAACCACGGCTGAAACGCTCGGCGCTCGCCTCCAGCTTTGTCGCCGCGCTGGAACTGGCGCGCATGGGCAAAGCGGAAATGCGCCAGGAAGATGCCTTTGGGCCGCTCCATTTGCGCCGGATTTCCAAATGACGCAGCCCTCCGATCTCGCTCGCGCCGTGGAAGCGTGCCTGTTCGCCGCCGAAGAACCCATGACGCACCAGCAGATCGGCGCGCATTTGGGTGATGCCGATGTGCGCGAAGCTCTGACCGAATTGCAGGCAGCCTATGAAGGGCGCGGGATCGTGCTGGTGGAGCGCGGCAAACGCTGGCAATTCCAGACCGCGCCTGATCTTGCGCACCTGCTGCGCCGCGAGAAGGAACAGCTTCGTCGCCTGTCACGCGCGGCGACCGAAGTGCTGGCGATTATCGCCTATCATGAACCCGTCAGCCGTGCCGAGATCGAGGCCATTCGCGGGGTCCAGACCAGCGGCGGGACACTGGATGTTCTGATGGAAGCGGGCTGGGTGCGCGTGGCAGGGCGCCGCGAAGTGCCCGGTCGCCCGGTCATCTATGCGACGACTGGCGATTTCCTCAGCCATTTCGGGCTTGAGACGCGCAAGGATCTGCCGGGACTGGACGAATTGAAGGCGGCTGGCCTGCTCGATCCGGTCGATGATGCCTATGAGGACATGGTGGCGCAGAAGGAGGAACAGCTTGCTGCCGCCGCTGCCGCCGAGGAAATAGGCGAAGAGGAAGCCGAGGCCGAATTCATTAAAGATAACAATTCTGACACGGAAGATGCGGCAATGCTGGAAAACCGTGACCAAAGCGCCTAGATTAAAGCAATAGAGCTACCACAAGGAAATCCTCATGCAGCCAGGTATTTGGCAGATTTTGATCATCGCCATCGTTGTGCTCGTCCTGTTCGGACGTGGCCGGATTTCGGATATGATGGGTGATTTTGGTAAAGGTATCAGCAGCTTCAAGAAGGGAATGACCGAGGAAACTCACGAATCCTCCGAACCCAGCCCGCAGATTGAAGCGCCTACGCCTGCACCAACCGCTTCCGAGACGACCGAGTCCACGACCGACAAGACCGCGTCCTAACTTTCAAGCAAGAGCGCCGCAGCCATGTTCGATATCGGCGCAACCGAATTACTTCTGCTGATAGTGGTGGCGATCCTTGTGATCGGCCCCAAGGACATGCCGCTCGCCCTGCGTACGGTGGGTCGCTGGGTCGGCAAAATGCGCAAATTGTCTAACCAGTTCCGCACTGGCTTCGACAGCATCGTGCGCGAGGCTGAGCTGGAGGACATGGAAAGCAAATGGAAGGCGCAGAACGAAAAGATCATGCGCGAACATCCCGAGGGCGCTCCGGCCGAGATGGAACCGACCGGGGCCTATCCGTCCGACATGCCGCCCGAAAAGGCGGAGGAATTGCGCCGCATAGCTGACAAGGATCGCGAGCAGGCGATTATCGCTGCAAAGGAGGCCGCCGCCGCCGAAGAGGGCGATCTCACTGCAAGCTCCGCCGAGAGCCGGGCCGAAGCCGGTCCTTCGCCAGACGAACCCGATCCCGCGCCAGACGCCGCCCCCGAGCAGGCGAAGGAAAGCTAGGCGATGGCGCTCAAACTGAAAGATCTGGACAATTCTCAGGCGCCCTTGCTCGATCATCTGATCGAGCTGCGCCGCCGACTGGTTCGCGCCGTTGCGGCATTGGCAGTGGCGTTTGGCGTGTGTTTCTATTTCGCCGACGAGATTTTCGGCTTTCTGGTCCTCCCGCTGACCGCTGCATTTCCCGAAGGACAGGGTCAGCTGATCTACACTCGGCTTTACGAAGCCTTCTTTGTTGAGATCAAGGTGGCGTTGTTTGCGGCCTTTTTCGCCGCTTTTCCAATCATCGCCAACCAGCTCTGGGCCTTCATTGCACCCGGTCTCTATGCGCGTGAAAAGAAGGCTTTCCTGCCATTCCTTGTCGCAACACCGGTGTTGTTCACGCTGGGCGGCTCGCTCGCCTACTTCGTGGTGATGCCGCTCGCCTTTACTTGGTTCCTTGGATTTCAGGGCGAAGCAGGCGGGCTGGAGTCGCAAGCGCTTCCGGCGATGGGCGATTACCTCGACCTGGTGATGCGCTTCATCCTGGCGTTCGGGGTGAGCTTTCTTCTGCCCGTGCTGCTGATGCTGCTCAACCGCGCGGGACTTGTGTCGCGCGCACAATTGGTGGCGGCGCGCAAATATGTGATCGTGGCTGTGTTCGCAGTCGCTGCGATCATCACGCCGCCCGATCCGGTGACGCAGATCATGCTGGCGACACCGCTCATCCTGCTGTTCGAAGGTTCGCTGCTGCTCATGCGTTTTAGCGAAAGACGCGACCGGAAGAACAAAGATGAGGCGGACGATGATGCAGACACTACCGCTGCCGTGACGGAAGCTGAAGACCCGGCGGAATAGTCATCTGGAGGCGAGGCGTAGCTCTGCGGCCAACCACTCGCGCGCGCCGAATCAACACAAAAAAACGGGGCCACTCAGGACCCCGCTTTGAATATCGTTATGGTGTGACCGGCTTACGGGCTGGTCGGCAGATCGCTATCGTCGGTGCTGTCACCAGTCGCGGCGATGATGCCTGCGATGATTGCAGCAGCCGCGAGAAGTGCAAGGAGGATGCCGCTTCCGCCTTCAAGTTCCTCTGCCTGCGTTTCCACCGGAGCGGGCAGGCGATCAATGGACGCTTCCTGTGCGAGGACAGGTGTAGCGGAAAGGGCCAGAGAGGCAGCAACGGTGGTAAACAGTTTGGCAGTCATGGGATCCTTATCCTCTAATTCTGTCGTCTAAAGAACAACCTTAGCGCGTGTTTATGGCAATGGCGAGATAAATTTGCCTATTATCACCCGCCTTCACTTGCGCGGTTCGGCAGGTCGACTAACGGATTGTGCGTTTCAACATCGTATACGCGCTGTCCTGCAATCCAGGTTGCCAGAACCTGAATATCGCGAATCTGTTCCGGGCTGGCGAGCAATGGGTCGGCGGAGAGGAACACGAAGTCCGCCCGTTCACCCGGCGCAAGGCGTCCGAATCGCCCTTCGGCAAACCCGGCATAGGCGGCTCCCGCAGTATAGGCCGCAAGCGCTTGTTCGCGCGTGATCGCCTCCTGCGCGCGCCAGCCGCCAAAAGGTTCGCCAGCGGCATTGGTGCGGCTTATCGCGGCGGCGAGGCCTGCCAGCGGATCGACGGGTTCAACCGGCGCATCGGTGCCAAAAGCCAGCGTGCCGCCATTGCCGAGTATCGTGCGCCAGGCATAGGCACCGCCGAGCCGATCTTCGCCCAGTCGCGATTCGGCCATGAACATGTCGCTCGTCTGATGGACAGGCTGCATGCTGGCGATAATGCCGTGCTCGCCAAAGCGGGCAATGTCCGCCGGATCGACGATCTGCGCGTGTTCGATACGCCAGCGCCGGTCACCTGTGTAATCGGCGGAGAGCTCTTCGATAGCGTATAGCGCCTCTGCATTGGCCGCATCGCCGATCGCGTGAACCGCGATCTGGAAATTGTCGAGCGCCGCGCGGCTCATCAGATTGCGCAATTGTGTCCCGCTCAGCAGCGGTAGGCCGCGATTGCCGTGATCGTCCTCGTAATCATTCTTCAGCAGCGCCCCGCGAGAGCCGAGCGCGCCATCCAGATAGAGCTTCACACCGTTGAGGCGAAGCCGGTCTTCATAGAGCCAGTCGGTCGGGCGCGGGCCGCCGATCAGCAGCATGGTATCAACCGAATCGGCATAGGCCATCACGCGCATTTGCAACCAGCCGGCATCGCCCGCCCGCCGGATAGTCATCCAGTCTTCTACCGTAGTGCCCATATCGGCCATCGCGGTAATGCCGTGCTGCAGCAGCAGGTTCTGGGCATTGTAGAGTGCAAGTTCGCGGTCTTCGGGCAGCGGCGGCGGTATTTGCGCGCCAATCAGCGGCATGGCGCCGTCCACCAACACGCCGGATGGCGCGCCGCCTGAAAGCCGCTCTATTCGCCCACCCGCTGGGTCAGCCGTGCGCGCGGTTACTCCGCCCGCTTCCAGCGCCATGGTGTTCGCCCATCCGGCATGACCGTCTACTCGCTCAAGCCAGACAGGCCGGTCGGACACGATAGCGTCCAAATCGGCGGCAGTGGGAAAGCGGCCAAGGCCCCACACTTCCTGGTTCCAGCCACGGCCGATGATCCATGGCCGGTCAGGGTAGGCGGCAGCATAGGCGGCAATGCGGCTGAGTGCTTCGTCGAGAGATTGTGTGCCCGACAAGTCGAGCACCAGCGTGCCGAGGCCAAGGCCCATCAAATGCGCGTGGGCATCGATAAAGCCGGGCACCACCACGCGGCCTTCGCCATCGACACGGTATTCAATTTCGCGCGTCGGGCGGTCTCCGAAATCGAGCAGTTCGGAAATGCGTCCGTCCTCATCGATCACCATGCCGGTGAAGCGGTCCACCGACCCGCTTCGGTCAATCGAAATGCCTTCGACATTGTCGATCCAGGTGTCGGCAAGAGCCGGACTAACCCAAGCGCAGAGCGCTATGGCTGCTGCGAAAACTGCTGATTTCACTGTGTTTTTACCTCTGGCAAATGACGGATAAGTGCGCTGGTGTCCTGCCGGGCACCGCCCGCCGATTGCACCTGCGCATAGAATTGATCGACAAGCGCGGCGATTGGCAGAGACACGCCCTTTGCGCTCGCTTCTTCAAGGGCGATGGCCAGATCCTTGCGCATCCAGTCTATCGCGAAACCGAAATCAAATTCACCGCGCACCATTGTTTCCCAGCGGTTTTCCATCTGCCAGCTTTGTGCCGCGCCTCCGGATATGGCTTCGAGCACTTTGCCAGTATCGATGCCGGTGGCCTGCGCCAGCCGCACACCTTCGGACAGGCCTGCCAAGACACCCGCGATACAAACTTGATTGACCGCCTTGCACGCCTGACCCGCACCCGGGCCGCCGATGTGGACGATCCGCGCGGCGAAGGCTTCCATCACTGGGGTTGCTGCAGCCATCGCCTCGTCCGTGCCGCCGCACATGATGGCCAGCTTGCCATTCTCCGCCCCGGCCTGTCCGCCGGAAACGGGTGCGTCGACAGCGTGCAGGCCAAGTGCATCGGCCTTGTCGGCGATCACGCGGGCAATGGCGGGGGAAACAGTGGTGTGATCGATAAACAGCGCGCCTTTGCGCATCGCGGCCAGCGCGCCGCCATCATCGACCAGCATAACGCTGGCAAGGTCATCATCATTGCCAAGACATGCCAGCACGACGTCTGCGTCCGCCACGGCCTCTGCCGGAGTGGCAGAAGTGGCAACTTTCACGCCTTCTGCTGCCAGACTGGCCTGCCAGGCCTGCGCTCGGCTGGCTGTGCGATTGTATCCGGTGACTCTGTGTCCGGCGCGGGCGAGGTGACCGGCCATCGGCCCGCCCATCACGCCAAGGCCGAGAAATGCGATAGTGCTCATGTGCAGGCTAACTGCCCAATCATGCGCGACAAGGCAATCTTTGTGCATGGCAAGTGCGCTGCCTATTCCCCTTCGTGCCGCATTTGGCTACTCGCTCAACCCCATGACGCAGGCCAAACTGACACTCGCCGAAATTCACGCAGCCGCCGACCGCATTGCCGGGGCAGTCGTGCGAACGCCCACGATGTATTCGCAGACGCTTTCCAAGATTACCGGCGCGAATATCTGGCTGAAGTTTGAAAACCTGCAATTCACTGCGGCGTATAAGGAACGCGGCGCATTAAACGCTCTGCTGCAATTGTCCGCTGAACAGCGGGAACGCGGTGTGATCGCGGCCAGTGCGGGCAATCACTCGCAAGGTCTCAGCTATCACGGCACAAGGCTGGGTGTGCCGGTTACCATCGTGATGCCGCGCACCACGCCGGTGGTGAAAGTGATGCAGACCGAGGCTGTTGGCGGCAATGTCGTGCTGGAAGGTGAGACGTTTGACGATGCGCAGGCCCATGCTCGCCAACTGGAACAGGAAATGGGGCTGACTTTCGTCCACCCGTTCGATGATCCGCATGTCGCAGCAGGGCAGGGCACTGCGGCGCTTGAGCTGTTCGAAGACGCGCCCGAGCTTGATTGCATCGTCACACCGATTGGCGGCGGCGGACTGATTTCGGGCATGGCCACCGTTGCCAAGCAGATGGACCCGCCGGTTGAAGTGATCGGCGTAGAGGCCAAGCTGTTCCCATCATCCTACAATGCCTTCAAGGGCGAGGACCTGCCTTGCGGAGGGGACACGCTGGCTGAAGGCATTGCCGTGAAACAGCCTGGCAAATTCACCCAAGCTATCATCAACCAATTGGTCGATGACATCGTGCTGGTCGATGAGCGGCATCTGGAAGAAGCGGTCAGCCTGCTGTTGCAGATTGAGAAAACCGTGGTGGAAGGCGCAGGCGCTGCCGGTCTGGCAGCGATCCTTTCCAATCCTGAACGTTACAAGGGCAAGAATATCGGGCTGGTGCTGTGCGGCGGCAATATCGATACCCGGCTGCTGGCCAATGTGCTGCTGCGCGATCTGGCGCGATCAGGCCGGCTGGCGCGGCTCCAGATCACCTTGCAGGACCGCCCCGGAGCGCTGTTCCGGGTGATGCGCGAGTTCGATGCGCACAACGTCAATATCATCGAAATCTACCACCAGCGCATCTTCACCAACCTGCCCGCCAAGGGGCTGATAACCGATATCGAGTGTGAAGCCCGTGACCGTCAGCAGCTTGAAGCTCTGGTCAAATCTCTGTCCGACAAGGGTTATCACGTAAGTCAGGTTGAACTGAACTGACTTGATATCTGATCCGATTTGGGGCGTTTGTCGTCGCACATCAGGCGATTGTGGAAATTTTGTCTGCACGCTCTGCGTTTTATGGTTAACATGGTTCCAACGCGCGATTCCCGCGTGCATGAAGGATTTGTAAAACGCGCAAGCGGTGCGTTTCACACCTTAAGGCAAGAGGAACCTATCTGCTCGTGACGGCCCCCGTTCGCTTTCCCCGCTTCTTCGTGACCAGCCCTGCGCCGTGTCCGTATCTGGCGGGCAAGACGGAACGGAAGGTCTTTACAGAGCTGAAAGGTCCACATTCCGAACAGTTGAATGATGCGCTCGGCCGGATCGGTTTCCGCCGTAGCCAGACGGTGGCCTACCGCCCCTCCTGCGCGGATTGCCGAGCATGTGTTTCAGTGCGCGTTGCGGCCCAGGATTTTCGGCCATCGTCCTCGCAACGACGCAATCTGAAGCGCAATTCGGACCTTGAATCGGCAGAATGCCGTCCATGGGCGACGGCGGAGCAATATGAGCTGCTGCAACGCTATCTGGAACATCGGCACCCCGGCGGCGGCATGGCAGCGATGGACGAGGTCGATTACGCCGACATGGTGGAGCACACCAGCGTTTCGAGCTTTGTCGTTGAATACAGAGAGCCTTCTGATAACGATACACCGGGTCGGCTGGTCGCCGCGTGTCTGATGGACCGACAAGGTGACGGTCTTTCAATGATTTACAGCTTCTATGACCCGGAGCACAAGGATCGCAGCGGGCTTGGTACATATGTCATTCTTGACCATATTCGCCGCGCTGCACTGTCGAGCCTCCCGTTCGTCTATCTCGGCTATTGGGTCGAAGGCTCGGACCGCATGCAATATAAGGTCCGCTTCCGCCCGCTCGAATTGCTCGGCCCCGATGGCTGGCGCCGCCTGTCCGATGTCGAGCAGCGCGACCTTATTGACAGCGTTACGTCCGGGGGCAGAGAGAGAGCACCGGCACCCGATGGCGGCTCGAAAGACAACACGCCCGGCCTGCAGCGCGAATACAAACTCACCTGATTTCGTTCCTGTCCTGACCAAGGCCGCGACCGCGCTTGCCGCAGTGCTGGCGCTCGTCGCGCAGCCCACTGCTGCGCAGGACGGGCAGGACACGCCTTCGCTCGAGGATTTGATCCCGGATTCGGCTGTGGAGAATCCGGAGGAATGGGCGCAGGAAGGCGTTTCTGCGGAAGCTGCCGCGCAGGAGGATGCGCCGCTTCCGCTCAATCCTGATGCGCCGCTGGCGGAAATGCCGCAAGTCAGTGTTCCGTGGCCCGAACAGGTCGATCTGCCCCAGATCGCTCCGCTCGAAACGCAAGAACCCATCGATTTCGTGACCTTTGACGAGCAAATTCCTTCGCTTCCGCCGGGCAGTGAAGAACGTATTTCTAACGAGCTGGTGCTGGTCTTCCCGTCGGACAGGGCATTGTTCCCGGAACGTGACGAATTTCTCGACCGGTTCGAGGGCCTGTCCACCATCGAGCAGCTTGAGGATGACGGCAATCTCGCGCGGTTGCGCGTGCAGGCGCGCAATGATGAAGAGCTGCTGCAACGGATGTTGCGAGTCTATGGTTATTACAATGCGCAAGTGATCCGCTCGGTTGGACAGGTGGACGAGGGTGCCGAGTCCGATTTGTCGCCTGCGGCGGCGCGCTTCGATATTATGCCCGGTGAGCGGTATCGCTTTGGCGTAATTGATCTGGGTAATCTTGCCGCTGCCGGCGATGACTTTCCAGCAATGCGAGCCGCTTTCGAAATCGAGACGGGTGATCCGATTTCGCTTGATGCGATTGGAACCGAACAGGCCGACCTTGATATTGCGCTCGGCGAAACCGGCTTCCCCTTTGCCGCCATCGAAGCGCCTGAATTGCTGATCGACCATGGCCGCGTGGAAGGTGATCTGACCATGCCGGTTGAGCCGGGCGGGCAGTATAATCTGGGCGTTGTCACCAGCGATTTGCCCGACTTTCTGTCTGGCGAACACTTGTCGCGCATCGCCCGCTGGGATGCCGGTGATCTGTATCGCCGCAGCGACGAGATGGATTTGCGCCGTGCGATCCTCGCCACGGGTCTGGTTGGTTCTGTAACGCTGACGCCGGAAGTGGTGGAAGAGCCGCAGGGCGATGCGCCGGGCGTGGTGAATATCGCAGCCGCGCTCGAACCTGCGCCCCTGCGTTCGGTGGCGGGAAGTATCGGTTACGGCACAGAAACCGGCGTCCGGGTCGAAGC
>DFBR01000128.1:32071-37823 GCA_002367375.1 Erythrobacter sp. UBA3075
TTCACCGGCCGCGACCGCATTCTGACGCTCAATGCCTTTGCCAGCACGATTGATTACGATGCCTATGACGCGCGGACGATCTCTGCTGTTGGCACATTTGAACGGGCCAGCACTCTGCTGTTCCAGAAGGAGCTGAGCTGGTCGGTTGGGCTGGAGCTGGTGGCGACGCGCGAAAGCGAGGTCGACGCCAATGGAGTAGAGCAACCGCGCGAGACCTATTTCATTGCCGCTCTGCCGCTGTTCGCCCAATTTGATAATTCGGATGATTTGCTCAATCCGACCGAGGGCTGGCGCCTGTCGGCTAATCTTTCGCCTGAAATATCGGACAATGACGGGGTGCAGAGCTTCTACCTGCGCAGTCAGGCCGATGCCTCCTATTACCAATCGATTGGCGAGAACACGGTGCTGGCGGGCCGCGTGCGGTTGGCGAGCATTCCGGGTGCTGAGATTGATAGTATTGCGCCCTCGCGGCGGCTCTATGCAGGCGGCGGCGGATCGGTGCGCGGCTATGGCTACCGCGAAATCGGACCGCGCAATGACGAAGGCGATCTCACGGGCGGACGCAGCGTTGTCGAGCTTTCAGCCGAAGCGCGCATTGGCACCAATTTCTTCGATGGCGCGGTCAGTGTGGTGCCGTTTGTCGATGCGGGCTCGGTCGGCGATGACCCGACGCCCGATTTCCGCTCGATCAAATTCGGTGCGGGCGTGGGCCTGCGCTACGAAACCGGCTTTGGGCCGCTGAGGCTGGATGTTGCCTTCCCGCTCAATCCCGGTCCTAATGACAATTGGGTCGCGGTCTATGTCGCGCTGGGGCAGGCCTTCTGATGGCCGAAAATGCCATCGAGAATGACGCGCCCGAAGAGGCGGAGGGCGCGCCGCGCAAGCGCCGCTGGGTGCTGCGATCGCTTAGGGCCATCGCCTGGGTGCTGATCG
This sequence comes from Erythrobacter sp. UBA3075, assembly GCA_002367375.1. GTDB lineage: Bacteria > Pseudomonadota > Alphaproteobacteria > Sphingomonadales > Sphingomonadaceae > Alteraurantiacibacter. The sequence goes on from DFBR01000128.1 coordinate 33,005, forward strand.
GGCTCCTGGCGCTGGTGCTGCTGTTTGTCGCTTTCCTGCACACGCCGCCGGGAAGGCAGTTCATTGTCGATCAGATTGCCAAGGTCGCCCCGGCGTCTGGCCTGTCGGTTGAGGTGGGGGAGATCGATGGATCGATCCTGTGGAGCTCCACTCTCAGCGATGTGAAATTCCGCGATGCGAATGACACGCTGTTCCTTGAGGTGCCGACCGTGGATCTCAATTGGCGGCCGTACAAATGGTTCACCAGCGGATTGGATGTGCGCCATCTGGTGCTGACCGATGGCACGCTATACGCCGCGCCCGAACTGATCGCTGGCGATCCTGATGCGCCGCTGCTGCCCGATTTCGACATTCGCATTGATCGGTTCGTCATCGATAATCTGACCGTTGCGGAGGGCCTGCTGGGCGAGGGGCGGACGATCAATTTCTCCGCCGAGGCTGATGTGCGCGATGGGTTGGTCTATGTCGATGCGGGGGGCGAATTTGGCGGCGGTGACGTGTTTGCCGCACTCATCCATGCCGAACCCGATGGTGATCGCTTTGATCTCGATCTGGATTGGCAGGCCCCGCAGGGCGGCTTCCTTGCAGCCATGGTGGGTGCAGAAGAAGACCTTTCCGTGCGGCTGGAAGGCGATGGCAGCTGGACTTCGTGGGCAGGCGAGCTTGACGCGGTACAGGGCGGCACTGACCTGCTGGACTTCGATATCTACAATGAAAGCGGCCAGTACCGTATTGTCGGACGCGCGCGTCCGGGCAGCTATGTCGAAGGACTGGCAGCTCGCGCGCTGGGTGAAACTGTCACACTGACCGCGTCGGGCACACTGGATGACAGCGTGCTGGAAGGCGATTTCGTGATGCGCGCGCGCGGCGTCAACGCCGACGGAGCAGGCGTTGTTGATCTTGCCAATAACCGGATTGAGGATTTTGCGCTGGCAGCGCAATTGCTCGACCCGACGCTGTTTTCAGGCGACATCGTACTCAACGGGACGCAAATCGAAGCGACCCTCAACGGGGAATTCCGCGACCTCAGCGTGCCGCACAGGCTGACAGCGGCGGAAATCGACGCGGGCGGGATCATTGTGACCGGCGTCACACAATCCGGCACGCTTACCTATGATGGCACGCGCTTCACCATTCCTCTCGATGCCGAGATTGCCCGCATCGTTAGCGGGGTCGATTTGTTCGATCCGCGGCTCGTGAACGGCACTCTTAACGGCACACTCATCTACGCGGGTGGCGAGCTATTGTCGGACGATCTGGCCGTCAATTTCCCCGGGCTGGAGGCGCTGCTGGGCCTCAACAGCAATTTCGGCACCGGACTGACGCGCGTCACTGGTCCAGTAAATATGGCCGATCTAATGTTTGACGGGATCGGCAAGATCGATGCCGGTGCGCAAATTCGCTTTGTCATCGGCGGCGGCCAGCCGTGGACCCTTGATGCTGATCTACAGGGCCGCGTGGATGAAGTGACCAATTCAACGCTGGAAACTCTTGCTGGCACCGGCATCCGCTTTCAGGGCGGGCTGACGCTGGGCGCTGGCGCGCCCCTCGCTTTTGACAATATGCGCATTACGGCCAGCAAGGTGACTGCAACGCTGGATGGGCGGGTGGATGAAGCTGGCACCACGCTGGCCGGGTCGGGTGAGCACACCCAATATGGTCCCTTCACCGTGGAGGCGCTGATCGCCGATGATGGGCCAAGCGCTGCGCTGGTGTTTGCCGATCCATTGCCAGCCGCCGGACTTTCCGACGTGCGCGTCACGCTCGCCCCGTCCGAAGATGGCTTCGCTATCGAGACGCAGGGCGGTTCGATGCTGGGCGAGTTTGACGGGCAGATCAATCTCACCATCGCGGAGGATGGTGACACTTTCCTCGACATCACCCGGCTCGACGTGGCGCAATCGCGCGTGTCGGGTGTGCTCGAGCTGGTCGAGGGCGGTGTGACGGGTGATCTCGCTCTGTCGCGTGGGGGCATCGACGGGATGATCGGACTGGCCATGCGCGGTGGCGGGCAGGGCTTCGACATTGATGTGACCGCGCGCAACGCCCGGTTCGGCGGGGAGACGCCGCTCGGCATCAATCGCGGCACAATCGATGCGACCGGCCTGATTGCAGGGCAGGATACGACCGTGCGCGGGAATGCCAACCTTCAGGGGCTGTCATACGGCAGCCTGTTCATTGGGCGCTTTGCCGCGAGCGCACAATTGGTCGATGGCGTGGGTGAATTCGACGCCGCGATGACCGGGCGGCGGGGCAGCCGGTTTGAGCTGCTGGTGAACGGCAATGCCACGCAGGAACGCGTCGCGATTGCGGTGGATGGTTCCTATGCCGCACGCGATATCTCCATGCCGCGCCGGGCCGTGCTGACCAGACTGGACGATGGCGGCTGGCGTTTGCAGCGCTCGCAATTGTCATTTGGCGATGGCTTTGTCCTCGCCAGTGGACGCTTCGGCGGCGATGCTCCGATAGCAGGCAATGTCTCGCTTTCCGACATGCCGCTGGGCCTGGCGGATGCTCTGGCGGGCGAGCTGGGTGTTGGCGGCACGGTTTCGGGCGTGATCGAGGTGGCTGGCGGAGCCAATGGCCTGCCCACTGGCGAAGCGCGGTTGATGATCGACGATCTCACCCGCGCCAGTTCGCTACTGACTTCTCGCCCGATGGATATTGCGCTGGTTGCCGACCTTTCTGAAACACTAGCGCAGGCGCGCGCTGTGATTTCCGATGGCGGCAATGTCGACGGACGCCTCCAGGGACGCATCGTCAATTTGCCGCAAGCAGGCGGGTTGGCGGAGCGTCTCTACGCCGGCAATCTGTTCGCGCAGCTTCGCTTCAGCGGTTCCGCTGCGGCGCTGTGGCGGCTTGCAGCCATCGACTTGCTCGATGTGACTGGCGATATCGAAGTGGCGGCAGATGTGCGCGGGAAGCTGGGCGCACCGCGACTGCGCGGCTCGCTATCAGGGGATGATCTGCGAGTGCGCAGCGCGCTAACCGGGACAGATGTGACCGGCGTGACTGCGCGCGGGCGGTTTGATGGGCCACGCTTCAATCTCACCAGCTTTGCCGGAAGCGCGCCCAATGGCGGAAGGGTCACCGGCAGCGGCTATGTCGATTTGTCGAACATCACAGCGTCGCGCGGGCCGAGCATGGATATCCGCCTTGCCGCAAGCAATGCGCAAATCCTCGATATTGCCAATATGGGCGCGACGATCACCGGCCCGATGCGGATTGTCTCCAACGGCGTGGGCGGCACTATCGCAGGACGGCTGCGCGCCAGAGATGTGCGCTGGCGGCTGGGCATGTCGGCTGAAGCGATTGCGGAATTGCCGAGCGTCAATACCACCGAAATCAATCTGCCGGGCGATGTCGCGCCCTCTGCAGCCAACACTGGCCCTTGGCGTTTTCTGATCGATGTCAGCGCGCCCGGCGGCATCGAAGTCGATGGCATGGGGCTGGACAGTGAATGGCGCACCGACAATCTCCTGATCCGCGGGACAACCGATGATCCGCGGCTTGGCGGCGAAGTCAGCGTTGTGCCGCGGCAGGGTTTTTATTCCTTCGCCGGGACGCGCTTTGAGATCACACGGGGCGATATCTTCTTCGACCGCAGCGTACCCATCGATCCGCGCATCGATCTGCTTGCGGAAACCGAGGTGGACGGGCTTTCGGTAGCGGTGAATGTCAGCGGCAATGCCAGCCAGCCTGCGATCATCTTCTCCTCCACCCCAGCGCTGCCGGAAGAAGAGCTACTGGCCCGGCTGCTGTTCGGCGGCTCGATCACCAATCTCTCGGCGACCGATGCGCTGCAGCTGGGTTCAGCAGTTGCTGGCCTGCGCGGCGGATCGGGGCTTGGCCCGATTAACCAGTTGCGCAATGCCATCGGGCTTGACCGCCTGCGCATCGTGGCGGCGGACCCGGCGCTCGACCGAGGCACGTCGATTGCGCTGGGCAAGAACTTCGGTCGCCGCTTCTACGCTGAGATCATCACCGATGGTGCAGGTTATTCGGCCAGCAATCTGGAATTCCGCATCACCAGCTGGCTTAACCTGCTCGGCACAGTCAGCACCGTGGGCAGGAACAGCGCGGCGGTCGAATTCCGGCGCGACTATTAGTCGGCCTCAACGCCCGTGTCCTTCAAAACCACCTCCACCGGCAGGACCACGCCATTTGCGCCGAGCATTTCCTCGCCGATCACCGCTGAAGCTGTGCCGCCGTCGCTCGATACAGTCAGACTATCGCCATCCATCGCGAAGGTGAGCGTGCCGGTGCCCATGGTCTGCATTTCCACCGGACCGCCGCTGCTTTCAATGGCGGCGGTAATATCTGCAGATGTGAGATAGCCCGGCACGATATGGTCGCGCAGCACCGCAATCAGCGCCGGACGCGCCTCTTCGCCGGTGAAATCATCACCCAGCGCCGCCATGGCATCATCTGTTGGGGCCAGCACGGTGTAAGCTGCCATGCCATCGAACGCCTGCGCCAGACCGGCATCCTCTACCAGCTGCTCAACCATACTCAGTTCGTCGGCCTCGGCAATCAGCGCGGCAATGCTTTGGGTGCTGGGATCACTGGGAGCAAGACTGCCCGCCTCATCGGCAGTTTCGTCACCGCATCCAGTTAGGGTGAGCAGTGCAGCTGCGATCGCCGTCAGCGAAGTGCGTTTCACGGAATATGTCATCATCACTCCCTTCAGATCAGCAATTCGATAGCAGCGGCAACCAGCCGCGTTTCGGGATCGATCTGATACACATAGCCATCATTGTAGCGATAATAGGGGTCCGGCCCGGCGCGATAACGATCACGGTAGCTGTAGGGCACGTTG
>DFBR01000210.1:0-329 GCA_002367375.1 Erythrobacter sp. UBA3075
AGTCAGCTTCTTATACTGCAACTTCGTAGGCCGATCAGCCGCATCGCCCATACGGCGGCGCTTGTCTTCCTCGTAAGCCTCGAAATTCCCTTCAAACCACTCAACGTGGCTATTGCCTTCGAACGCCAGAATATGCGTTGCCAGACGGTCAAGGAAGAAGCGGTCATGCGAGATGACCACGGCGCAGCCCGCGAAGTTTTCGATGGCGTCTTCCAGTGCGGACAGGGTTTCTACGTCGAGATCGTTGGTCGGTTCATCCAAAAGCAGCACGTTGCCGCCTTCTTTCAGCATTTTCGCCATGTGGACGCGGTTGCGTTCGCCGCCTGACA
>DFBR01000210.1:409-699 GCA_002367375.1 Erythrobacter sp. UBA3075
ACATTGTTCTTCGGGTTCAGATGGTCGCGGCTCTGGTCGACAAAGCCCAGATGCACGGTCTCGCCGATTTCGACCTTGCCGTCATCGGGCGTTTCCTTGCCGGTCAGGATTTTGAACAGCGTGGACTTACCCGCGCCGTTAGGGCCGATTACGCCGACAATGCCGCCGGGGGGCAGCATGAAGGACAGGTCTTCAAAGAGCAGCTTGTCGCCATACGCCTTGGAGATGCCCTTGGCTTCGATCACTTTGCCGCCGAGCCGTTCGGGCACCTGAATGACGATCTGCGCCTT
>DFBR01000210.1:765-9274 GCA_002367375.1 Erythrobacter sp. UBA3075
TGCCGCATCCATTCGAGTTCGCGGCTGAGCGCCTTCTGGCGGCCGGACTCTTCGCGGCTTTCTTGTTGCAGGCGCTTGGCCTTCTTTTCCAGATAGGTGCTGTAATTGCCTTCGTACGGATAGTAGGAGCCGCGATCCAGTTCGAGGATCCATTCCACCACATTATCAAGGAAGTAGCGGTCATGGGTGATCATCAGCACCGCTCCGGCATATTCCTTGAGGTGGTTTTCCAGCCACTGGACGCTTTCGGCATCAAGGTGGTTGGTCGGTTCATCGAGCAGCAGGATGTCGGGCTTCTGGATCAGCAGCCGGGTGAGTGCAACGCGGCGTTTTTCACCGCCTGAGAGGCTTTCCACACCGCTGTCGGACGGCGGGCAGCGCAGCGCTTCCATGGCGATTTCGAGCTGGTTGTCGAGCGTCCACCCGTCGACCGCGTCGATCTCTGTTTGCAGTTCGGCCATGCGGTCGCCCAGCACCTCAAAATCGGCATCGGGTTCGGCCATCTGTGCGGCGATGGAATTGTATTCATCCACTTTGTCGGCAGTGCCGCGCGCGCCATCCTTGACGTTCTCGAGCACGGTCTTGCTCGCGTCCAGTTCAGGCTCCTGCTCAAGATAACCGACGGTGATGTTCTCGCCGGGCCAAGCCTCACCCGAAATATCCGTGTCGATCCCGGCCATGATCTTGATGAGCGTGGATTTACCTGCACCGTTCGGCCCGACGATACCGATCTTCGCTCCGCGATAGAATTGCAGATTGATATCCGACAGCACCGGCTTGCTCGCGCCGGGGAAAGTCTTGGTCATGTTCTTCATGACATATGCGTATTGAGCGGCCATCTGGCGGGTCCTTCGGATTCGGTAATTCGTTGTGGTGAGAATTCGCTGCGCAGATAGGGGCTGCGGGCGCTGCGGGCAAGGCGTTTGGAGCCTTGTCGCATTGGGCGTGACCACCAATTGAGCAAGTTAATGGTGCGTGCGCTTGCGCTTGGGACTTGGCAGTCGCGGCGCGCTCGCCTAGCCACTGCTGCCATGAAAAAGACACTTCTCGCGCTTGCCGCGCTTAGCCTCGCCATTCCCGCAACTGCCGCCGCCCAAAGATACGATGCCCGTTACGGGTTGGAGCCGGGCGCGCATGATGAAATTGCGTGGGACTTCCTTGAAGGAATCACCACCGAAATCGGCCCGCGCCTCGCCGGAACACCCGATGAGGCACGCGCACGGGCTTGGGCGATGGAATGGCTGCGGGCGCGCGGTTTCGAGAATGTCGTCAATGAACCTTTCCCGATCCAGACATGGGTGCGCGGCGAGGAGCGGGCGCGCATTGTTTCGCCATTCGCGCAAGAGATGGTGCTGACCGCGCTGGGCTTTTCCGGTGCCACTCCGGCAGAGGGCATGACCGCCGACATCGTGCATTTTGCAAGCATGGCCGCCCTGCGCGCCGCGCCTGATGGCAGTCTGGCAGGCAAGATCGTCTATCTCGGCCACGCCATGCGCCCGACGCAGGATGGATCGCATTACGGATATTTCGGATCACCGCGCCGCCAAGGCCCCGGCGTTGCCGCGCAGAAGGGTGCCGCGGGCATCATCATCCGTTCAATCGGTACGGACAATGACCGCATCGCGCATACCGGCGCGACCAGTTGGCCGGAAGGTGTCTCGCCAATCCCGGCTGCCGCACTTAGCAATCCCGATGCTGACCAGTTGGAGCGCATTCTGGAACGCGCCGATGGTCCGGTGTCGTTTGAAATGCTGCTGACCCCGCAATTCCTTGGCGAAACGATGAGCGGCAATGTCACGGCAGAAATTGTCGGGCGCGATCCATCGCTGCCGCCAGTGCTGCTTGCCTGCCATCTGGACAGCTGGGACAATTCTCCCGGCGCGCTGGACGATGGCGCTGGCTGCGCGATTGCCGCGACTGCCGCGCTGCGCGTGGCTGAGCAGGGCCAGCCGCTGCGGACAATTCGCGTGCTGTTTGCCGGCGCCGAAGAAACCGGCCTGTGGGGCAGCCGCGCTTATTCCGCCGCTCATGCGGACGAAGAGATGGGTGTCGGTTTCGAAAGCGATTTTGGCGCAGGCCTGATCTGGCGGCTGGAGACCAATTTCTCACGCTCCAACCCGGGCCTGTTCTCGCGTCTCGCCGAAGCAGTTGCCGGATATGGCGTGCTGCCCGCACCGCAAATCATGGCGAGCGGCGGGGCGGACCTTAATATCATGCGTGATCAGCGCGGCCCTATTGTCGATCTGCAACAGGATGGCAGCCGCTATTTCGATCTGCACCACACTCCCAATGACACGCTCGACAAGGTTGATCCGGGTGAACTGGCGCAGAATGTCGCGGTGTGGACCGCAGTGGCGCAGGTACTCGCCAATGAAGCAGGTGCGATTGCGGGCGGCGGGATTATTGCCGAGGATTGATGGGAGCGCGAGTAAGTGTGCTTGCCCCCTGCGGGCGCAGCGTTTACTGGCACGCCCGCACGAATGGCTGGAGTTACGGGCCTGTAGCTCAGTGGTTAGAGCTGGCCGCTCATAACGGCTAGGTCGCAGGTTCGAATCCTGCCGGGCCCACCAGCCTTTCGTGCGCCATTCCCGTCAACTGCTTGCCAATGCCAGTTCAGGGCAATCGGCGGCGACCAGCGCGTCATTGTCCCATCGCTCAATATAAAAGGCTTGCCCCGCTGCCAGCTGAGAGCAGGCCACGTTCACGCCATCGGCATAGACCACCCCCAAAGTGCGGCCATAACGGTCGCGGCCCAGCCGGATGATTGTCAGATCCGCATCCGCCACCACGCTTTCCAGCGCACGGGTGGAGGCGTGGCCATCGCCCGGCACGCATTGTCTGCCCCGACGGCAGGCGCGGGTTTCCGGGGCGTCGATTCCGGTGATTCGGATGCGTTCGTCGCCGCAGCGGATGGTGTCTCCATCGGTGACCGAACAGGCGAGGGCAAGGGCAATGGCTTCTGCAATCATGCGAGCCGGGGTAAGCGCTGTTGCCGCGGCCACGCCTGCCCATCAGGCTCCGCAATGGAGCTTTAGATTACGTGCGAATACGCAGCTGCCTACAAACTTTCGACAGCAACGCTGCATTCGGGCTTGCACCGCATCGGCGCTAATCCTAAGGGCGTCCTCGGTCCGGGGAGTGGCGCAGCCTGGTAGCGCATCTGTTTTGGGAACAGAGGGTCGCAGGTTCGAATCCTGTCTCCCCGACCATTTTCATCAATTGAGAGATATGACCGCCCCCATTGGGGCTCAAATCGATCTAAGCTTGATCGGGCTTGCGCACGCTGTCGCGCTCAACCAGCTTTACCGGAATACGCGCCTTGTCGTCGGCTGGGAGTTTGCCCAGAGCCTTTTGCGCCAGTAGCACGCCTGCTTTCCGAAAATCAGGTTCGACCGACGAGAGCGGAGGATTGCTGTAAGCGCCGCTATCGAGCCCATCGAATCCCATCACCCCAACGTCATCCGGAACGGCGATTCCCCGTTCACGCAAGACCTCCAGCACGCCCAATGCCAGTGCATCGCAGGCGCAGAAAATGCCGTCGAACTCGCGCCCGCTGGCAATCAGCTTCTCTGCTGAGAGCCTGCCTTGCTTCACTCGTGTCGGAGCATGCACGAATGTCGGCTCACCGCATTCCAACCCAGCATCCTTCAATATCGCGCAATAGGTCTCGTAGCGTTCGCAAAACTGGTTCTGCGTTTCGCTAGTGTCACCGATGAAAGCCAGTTTCCGGTAACCGCCAGCGAGCAGGCGTTCCACTGCAATGCGTGCGCCCTGAACATTGTCCGAATCGGTGCGGTCGTGGTCGGTGAAGGGCGACCCCCAACTGGAGACGTCCCCGCGGCTGAGATTGGGGTGGTGATACTCCCATGCAGCATCATTGGTACTGGTACCGAGCAGGACCATGCCATCAGCTTGGCGCGTCTCCACGAAGTCGCGGTCGAAATTCTCTGTCTCTGATTGAAAGCTCACCAGCGACTGATATCCCATTTGTGATGCGGCGGCGCAGGTGCTGCCTAGCAAATTGTAATGGAAGGGATTGATTTCGGTCGCATCCATGCCGGGGCGCGCGATCACCACGATTGCGATGGTGCGGGTCTTGCCGCTGCGCAGCCGCGCGGCACGCGCATCGACCCGGTATCCCAGCGCTTCTGCCGCTTCGCGCACGCGGTCGCGGGTCTGTTTGGTGATCGCCGCATCGCCCGACAGTGCGCGCGAGACGGTGGACTGGTTGACGCCCGCGCGCTCGGCCACTTCAAAAGAGGTTACGCGGTGGGTCGGCGGTGCATCACTGGACATTGTCAGGCCATCCTAGCGCGCAATTTGAACTAGTCTACCTCGCCAGCCGTCAACGCTCTATCGAGTGCATCACGTCTTTGACGCTGGACGGTTTGACGCCGCGCTGTTCGAGATAGGCAAACACCCGCCGCCACCAGTCGTAAAGATCGTCAAGGTCCTGCTCACTGCGCACATAGGGCGTGTTTCCGGGACGCAGAGAGGGGCTGTGAAAGGAAAAGACCAGCAATGGCGCGCCATCATCCAGCGCGATATCTATCCCGCGTATCGCTTCTTCCACTCTCACTCCCTCCGGCGTAAGCGGAACGCGTTCCAGCAGGCCGATGCGCGACAAGATGCCGCGCATCAACGGCATCCGCCACAGCCGTGGATAGATGTAATTGCCCTGGCGCCGCAGCATTCCCCAGAAGGAGGTCGTCAGCGGCAATTCGAGCAATGTGTGATCATCATCGACCCAATAGGGATAGATCGGGTGCGCACGAAAATCGGGACCACCCGCCGCGCTGTAATCGAATTTCGGGCGCACCGTGCTGTCCACCGCAATGCCCTGTTCGGCCAGAATGCCCGCTGTGTTTGGCCCCGCACCATAGCGCCCGGCGCGGTAGATCAGCGGAGCAATTCCGAAGTTCTTTTCGATTGTATCGCGTAGCTGACCGATCTTGCTGGCTTCGAGTCGCAGCGGCAGATTGCCGGCGAAGGAATTGGCCTGGTTGACCTCTTCTTCATGCGGCGGGTTGACCCAAGGGTGCAATTGCACCCCAATTTCCGCGCGGCCTTCTGCCAGCGGTTCGGAGAGGATTTCGGCTGCCAGCTTGGTATTGGCGATAGGCCAGTCGACCAGATATGTCGGCACGACCTCTTCATGCTCACAGAATTCCTGAAACTTGGCCAACCGCTCGACGTGATCTGTTCCATGCGTGTCGCGGGTGAGCGGCATGTTCCAGTCGAATTCCTCTTCGGTATCGACTGTCAGCAGGAATCGCGGAATCCGGTCCCGGAATCGGGCGCGGCTTCCCTGCGGTGGCGGATCAAGCAGACTCCGCATCGCCACGTCCTTCCTCAATTAATTGCGAGCTGTTACCCGCTGTTCCGTCCCGACCCCGCGCTACGAGCGCCCCGAAAGGCGGTCAAGGCGGGAACGACGAGCGTAACGCGATTCTCTTTACAAATTAGATAACCGCCAGCGGATTGCGCCTCTGCCTGTGCCAGACGGAATGCAAATGCAGGGCCAAACATGCCTGAATTTACGGCTCGTGGGCGCGCATTGTCATTCGGTTTGGGGGCATCATCTTCGGTTAGCGCGTGCGGCGCATCCAGTTCCAATCGGATCTCGCTGCCATCGCTGGTTAGCACCAGATCAACCTCTTCGCCGGGACCAAGTGCGCCCGCTGCCGTTGCCAGCAGGCGCCAGCACAGCGCCATCACTTCGGTCCGGTCGAGCGTGGTAATGAAATCGCTTCCGCTGACATTGAGTGAGAACCCGGCATCGCGCGGCCGCAATACAGCCTGCAGGCGCTTGACGGTTTCCAAGACCGCAGCGCGCAGGTCTGCATTGCCCCGTTCCAATTCCATCGCCTGACCTTCCAGCCGCACCAGCCGGTCGACTTCGTCGAACCCGGCGAGCAGTTTGGCTGAGTCGACTGCAATAGAGGCCGCGTGGGCGCGGTATTGGTGAGGGGCGGGGCCGAACAATTGCTGCTGGATAATCTCGGCAAAGCCCTGAATCGCATTCACCGGTGTGCGCAATTCGTGCAGCACCTGACGCATCCGGTCCGCCTCGCTGTCGCGCGCTGCTCGCTTGTCGAGCACTGGGCGGCGCAGGCATCCGCGATAGCCCGTGAAGCTGCCGGTAAGCGGATCGAACAGTGGCGCTGCGTCCATGCGCCAGTCGCCGGAGATATCTGCGGCGGCGGTGATGGTAACAGGCGCACTATGTACCGGCTGACGCGCCACGAAGGCGTTTGCCATATTGCTGCCAATTGTCACAAGCGGGCCGGGGTTTGGTGCGGTCAGCCGCATTCCGACCACCAAGGGTGCCATGGTCTCGCTCGCCCAGATTGCGGTGCCGCTCGCATCACAGGCAAACTCCACCGTATCGATCTGCCGCGCCTCATGGTCTTCGCCAAGCGGCAGGCGCGGATCGGTTGACTGTGACCGCCGGCCTTCACGAAAAGCCTCGATCCGTTTGAGCAGTGCGCCGATCCCGTCATTGGTTTCGGCGGGCGCAGGCTGGGCATCGTCGGCAGCCTCGGCGAGGATTGCCGCAATTGCCTCTGGATCAGGTCCTGGAAGCACAAGATCGCCCACACCCAGCCGCGCGAGCAGGTCCTTCACGGTAGGCGAAAGGTCACGGCGGTGGCGCAGGAACCCGCGCGCGGTCACTGGCAGGTGCGGGATCAGGTCCAGCCACTGCGGGTCAGACAAATGCGCGGTCGCCATGGCGGCGGCAGCAGGCTTGGCCTCACCCTCTGCCAGAAACGCCACAAGTTGCGGATCGCGCAGCCGCACACCGGGTTCGCGCAGGATTCGCGATTGGTCCTCCTGCGGCAGCCTCTCGGTAAGCTCGCCGAGCCGCGCGTAACCCTGATGGCGCAGAGCGCTGTCGCTACCCTCTCGGTCCGTACCCAGAAGGTCCAGCAATTGCCTGAATTGTATGCGCAATACCGTATCGCTGTCCGCGCGGGTGCGCAGCACTGTGGCGAGGCGGTCATCGAATTGCATCATGGCTCCGGTCAGGCGAAGGTTAAGGATTCCTTACCTGCGCCATAGACAGCCCCGGCCATCGGCACATGCGCGCTGGAGAGTGCGTTGCAAAAAGGGACAATTGCCGTCATACGGAATAATAGTTCCAACCGGTGGTATATTACGTGCCGGAAATTTCCCGCGTGGCTAACGAGCTTGCGGAATCCATAGGGGGGCATTGGCAATGGCTACGCTGGACTCGATTGATCGCAAACTGCTGTCAGAATTGCAGTCGGAGGGCCGCGTTACGAATGTCGATCTGGCCCGCCGCGTCGGTTTGACTGCGCCGCCATGCCTGCGCCGCGTGCGGGCGCTAGAGGAAGACGGCGTCATTCGTGGCTATCACGCTGACCTGGATGCTTCCAAGCTCGGCTTTGCCATCACCGTATTTGCCATGGTGTCGCTGCGCAGCCAGGCCGAAGAGGGTTTGCGCGCGTTCGAGGATCATATCCAGCTGCTCCCCGAAGTGCGTGAATGCCATATGCTCAATGGCGAGATCGACTTCATCCTGAAGATCGTCAGCCGCGATTTGCAGAGCTTTCAGGAATTTCTCACCAGCAAGCTGACGCCTGCGCCCAATGTCGCCAGCGTCAAGACAAGCCTGACGATCCGCACCGCGAAGCACGAACCCGGCGTCCCGCTGGAGACTTGAGATGAGCGCCGCCACAATGGAAGGCCATTGCCTGTGCGGGGCGGTCCGCGTGACGCTCACCAATCCCAAAGATCACATCGAGGTCTGCCACTGCCACATGTGCCGCCGGACGGGCGGGGCATTTTACGGCGCGCTGGAGAGTGAGAGTTTCGCCTTTGAAAGCGAAGAGCATGTCGGGGTCTATCGCTCCAGCGAATGGGCCGAACGCGGCTTTTGCAAGCAATGCGGCAGCACGCTGTTCTACAAATTTCTACCCACCAGCAATCGCAGCTTCGCAGCTGGTCTGTTTGACGCCGCCGACACGCTGCCAGTGAAGCGCGAGATTTTTGTCGAGGGCAAGGTGGCATGGTGCGCCGGAGAAGGCGATCATCCCAAGCTGACCGGCGAAGAGGTGATTGCCGAAGCGAAAGCGGCAGGCTTCAGCTTCGAGTGATGCGGTGCCCATTATGCCAACTGAAGGTCAGTCGCCTGCCTCTGCAGCCCGCGCCTCCAGCCAGTCTTCGAGCCATTTGATCGTGTAATCGCCGCTGATCACGTCGGGCTGATGGATCAGTTCCTGATGCAGCGGGATCGAAGTTTTTACGCCTTCGATGACCATTTCCTCCAGCGCGCGGCGCAGGCGCATCAGGCACCCTTCGCGTGTGCGGCCATAAACGATCAGCTTGGCGATCATCGAATCGTAATAGGGCGGGATCGTGTATCCGGCATACAGCCCGCTATCGACCCGCACATGCATTCCGCCAGCCTGATGGTAGTAATTCACCTTGCCCGGCGAGGGCGCGAAGGTGAACGGGTCTTCGGCGTTGATCCGGCATTCGATGG
>DFBR01000210.1:9324-10118 GCA_002367375.1 Erythrobacter sp. UBA3075
TCGGTCACCGGATGTTCGACCTGCAGGCGGGTGTTCATTTCGATGAAGTAGAACTCGCCGTCTTCCCACAGGAATTCGATCGTGCCCGCCCCGCGATAGCTCATGTCGGCCATGGCCTTGGCGACGATGCCGCCCATGCGGTCCCGCTCTTCCGGCGTAATCACGGGGGAGGGAGCTTCTTCGAACACTTTCTGGTGGCGGCGCTGGAGCGAGCAATCGCGCTCTCCCAGATGAATGGCATTGCCTTCACCATCGCCGAACACCTGAAATTCGATATGGCGCGGATTGCCGAGGTATTTTTCCAGATACATCGTGTCGTCACCAAAGGCGGACTTCGCCTCATTCATGGCTTGACGGACAAGCGATTCCAGCTCGTCAGCACTGGGGATGACTTTCATCCCCCGGCCACCGCCGCCCGCAGCCGCCTTGGCAATGACGGGAAAGCCGATTTCCTCCGCGACCCGGCGCATCTCGTCAAAGTCTGACACCGCGCCATCCGATCCGGGGACCAGCGGCAATCCGAGCGCACCGGCGGTTTTCTTCGCCTGCACCTTGTCGCCCATGGTGCGGATATGTTCGGGCTTGGGCCCAATCCACTTGATGTCATGCGCTTCGACAATGTCGGCGAATTGCGCGTTTTCGGACAGGAAGCCGTAGCCCGGATGGATCGCATCAGCATCGGTGATTTCAGCAGCCGAGATAATCGCGGCGATGTTCAAATAGCTGTCGGTTGCGGAAGGCGGGCCGATACAAACCGCGTGATCGGCCAGCCGCACATGCATGGCATCGGCATC
>DFBR01000123.1 GCA_002367375.1 Erythrobacter sp. UBA3075
GCCTCGGCCAAGCGGATCACCGCAGTGGTGCCCTATTTCGGTTACGCCCGGCAGGATCGCAAGCCCGGCCCGCGCACGCCCATCTCGGCCAAGCTGGTTGCCAATATCATCACTCAGGCCGGGGCTGACCGGGTGCTGGCGGTGGATTTGCATGCGGGCCAGATTCAGGGCTTCTTCGATATCCCGACCGACAATCTTTACGGCGCGCCGACCATGGCTGCCGATATTCAGGCACGTTACGGCGCGCAGGATCTGATGGTCGTCTCGCCCGATGTCGGCGGCGTCGTGCGTGCCCGTGCGCTGGCCAAGCGACTCGACAACGCCCCGCTCGCCATCGTCGACAAGCGCCGTGATCGCCCTGGCGAATCCGAAGTGATGAACATCATCGGCGATGTCAAAGGCCGCCATTGTATCCTGATCGACGATATCGTCGATTCGGGCGGCACGCTGTGCAATGCAGCCCAGGCGCTGCTCGATCAGGGCGCGAAAACCGTCGCCGCCTATATCACCCACGGGGTACTGTCGGGCGGAGCCGTGGCGCGGGTGGACAAGTCTGCGCTGACCGAACTGGTCATTACAGACACGATCAAGGCAACCGACGCGGCGACCGCATCAGACCGCATTCGTGTGCTGACCATCGCGCCGCTGCTTGGCGAAGCGATCCGCCGGATTGCAGATGAAAGCAGCGTATCGAGTCTGTTCGATTGATGATGTCGGAGTGTTCAGGCGGCTTACCTGATCCGATGGCTTATCCAGATTGAGGGGCGGAGCGTGGTTCCGCATTGGGATCGCGCCATGGGCCGATTTCGTCCGGGCCTAGCCGGTTGAGCGCGTCGAGCCGCCTGCGCTGACGAACTTCTAGCGCCAGCCGGACAAACGGTCTCAGCCCATTCTTGAGTTCAGTCGGCGGCATGCCAAAGAAGCTGCGCACTTCTTTCACGCGGTGTGATTGATCGAAATAGCGCAGTTCGATCTCCGGCTTGTCCTCGGGCCGCGCCACATCAAGCAGGGCCGCTGCCATATCCAGCACGCGCGCGCGGCGGAGCGCCTGTTTGGGCGTAATGCCAAAGGCGCTCTTGATCAGCCGCTCGATCGTGCGTTTGGACACATCATGCCCGGCGGCAAATTCCTCCACCGTTATATCGGGGTTGGCGAGGCATTGCTGTTCGAAATCTATCGCAATGGGATTGGGCTCTTCGAA
Source organism: Erythrobacter sp. UBA3075 (assembly GCA_002367375.1). GTDB lineage: Bacteria > Pseudomonadota > Alphaproteobacteria > Sphingomonadales > Sphingomonadaceae > Alteraurantiacibacter. Next base: position 1,202 of record DFBR01000123.1, read on the forward strand.
ATTGGCGGCCTCAACCAGCGGGCGCAGGAAGCGCTCATCCAGTGTGGACAACCAAGCTTCGTAATCCTCTTCCCAGGGGACCATCGCGCCGAGCGGAATTTTACGCCCAAAATATTCATCGATGTCGATGATGCGGTCGAGCATTTCGGAATTGTCGGGGAAGCCCAGCAAAGTTGCTGCCCCCGCGTTGAAGTACAGGGCAATCGCAGTGTAACGGCCCGATATGCTCAGTGGCATGCACTTGGTCTGCGGGCCGAAATATAACGCGCGGCCATGTTCGCCCGGCTCCCAAACTTGCTCACCATCTGCCGTGCCCGCAGTCCAGGCATCGTGATAGATGATTGTCATGCAAGGGTGGTCTACGACGCGGCCACAATCGATTCGCATCCCTTCGGGCAATTCGCACTCAGCGATGCTCCACCAATAGCCCCAAGGAAGAAGGTCACTGGCGGGCGCGCGTGAAAGAGCAAGCGGTGAACCACCACGCGTGGCGCCAGTCTGCGACTTGATCAGCGGCCCGTTTTTCATTGCGTAGTTAAGTGCTTTAGAAAGAGATTAATTGCAACTTCTATTGAATCTTGAAGGAAAAGAATATGGTGTCGCGTTCCGATATTGCACTTGTTCATCGGCTGGCTGATGCTGCGCGTGACGAGATTTGCCCGCTATTTCGCACAGTGCTTGAAAGCGAAGCGAAAGGGGATGCGAGCCCGGTGACAATTGCCGACCGCAATGCCGAGGCGGCGATGCGCAAGTTGATTGAAGCAGAATGTTCAGCAGACGGCATTCACGGCGAGGAGTTCGGCGTGAAGAAAGGCAAGAGCTCGCGCCAATGGGTGCTCGATCCGATTGACGGCACCACCGCTTTTCTGGCCGGCCGCCCCATCTTCGGAACGCTGATCGCGCTACTGGAGGATGGCTTCCCCGTGCTTGGCGTAATCGATCAGCCGATCAACGGCGAGCGCTGGGTCGGAATGGCGGGGCAAAGCACCACCTTCAACGGAGAGCCGGTGAAAGCGCGGCTGTGTCCAAAGCTGGGCGCGGCCACCGTGGCCACTACCGGGCCGCATTACTTTACGGTTGAGCAGGGTGACCGCTTTATGGCGCTGGCCGGGCAGACCGATCACAAGCGCATGGTGATGGGCGGCGATTGCTATAATTATGCAGCGCTCGCCAGCGGCCATATCGATATAGTCGCGGAAGCGGGGCTGAAGCTGCACGATTACGCCGCGCTGGTGCCGGTGGTGGAAGGCGCGGGCGGCTTCATGAGCGACTGGAAAGGGGACCCGCTCCACGCAGGCAGCGATGGTACGGTGCTTGCGCTCGGCGATCCGGCGCGGCTGGAGGATGTGCTGGAAGTTCTCGCCTAGCGCCGTTTTGGTGCCGGAACGCTTGCATTCCCCGCGCAATTCGCTATTTGCGCGCCCTTCACTGACACGTGATTCATTTGCCGGTCTGGCCGTTAGGGCTGCCAGGGCTGGTAGAACGTGTTCTCGAATTAGGAGACGAAAATGCCCAAGCTGAAGACCAAGAGCGGCGTAAAAAAGCGCTTCAAGCTCACCGCCACAGGCAAGGTCAAGCATGGTGTCGCTGGTAAGCGCCACCGCCTGATCAGCCACAATGCGAAATATATCCGCCAACAGCGCGGCACCAAGGTTCTGGCCAAGGCCGACTTTGCTGCTGTGAAAAAATGGGCCCCTTACGGGCTCGGCTGATTCGAAGAGCGGTCTCCTCGCGGGACCGGCACCGAACATCTGAACAAGGATATACGAAATGCCTCGCATTAAACGCGGTACTACCACCCGCACCAAGCATAAGCGTTTACTCGAACAGGCCAAGGGCTACCGCGGTCGCCGGAAGAATACGATCCGCGTCGCGCGTCAGGCCGTCGAAAAGGCTGGCCAGTACGCTTACCGCGACCGTAAAGTTAAGAAGCGTAATTTCCGCGCTCTGTGGATCCAGCGCATCAACGCTGCGGTTCGCGCCGAAGGCCTCACCTATTCACAGTTCATGCACGGCGTAAAGCTGGCAGGTATCGAACTGGACCGTAAGGTCATGGCCGATCTCGCCATGAACGAAGGCGAAGCCTTTGGTCTCATCATCAAGCAGGCCAAGGAAGCGCTTCCCGCCTGATTGCTGATCATCACCGATCACCTACGAAATTCATGAAGCGCCATCCGAAAGGGTGGCGCTTTTTGTTTGCCCCTACTAAGCGGACCGGCATCATGAGCACCGATCAAGAACAACAGGTCACCCAAACGCTGGAACGCTTGCATGCCGCTTCCAGCGCAGGCGATGTCGAAGCCATCCGCGTGGAAGCGCTGGGCAAGCAGGGCTGGATCAGCCAGCTGATGAAAACGCTTGGCAAAATGACGCCCGAAGAACGGCAGGTCGAAGCTCCGCGCATTCAGAGTCTGCGTGCCCGCGTTGCCGATGCGATCGAGGAGCGCAAGGCCGCACTCGACGCTGCCGAGCTTGAGGCAAGGTTGGCGACCGAGACGCTCGATCTTACTCTTCCTGCACCGCAGGCCCCGCGTGGCAGTGTCCACCCGGTCAGTCAGGTGATGGACGAGCTTTCGGAAATTTTCGCCGACATGGGTTTCGCCGTCGCAACCGGACCGGAGATAGAGGACGATTGGTACAATTTCACGGCGCTCAACATGCCCGAAAGCCATCCGGCGCGCGCGATGCATGACACGTTCTATTTCCCGGATACGGCTCCCAAGGGCGGGCGACCGGCCTCAAGCAGCGAAGCGGTAGGCCGAGAAGGGCGTATGCTGCTGCGCACGCACACCTCCCCCGTGCAGATTCGCACGATGATGGCCGAAGGCGCACCCTTGCGGATTATCGCTCCCGGCCGCGTTTATCGCTCCGACAGCGATGCCACGCACACGCCGATGTTCCATCAGGTGGAAGGCCTGGTGATCGACAAGGGCATTCATCTCGGTCATCTCAAATGGACGCTGGAGACCTTCCTCAAGGCGTTCTTCGAAAAGGACGACATCGTCCTGCGCCTGCGCCCAAGCTATTTCCCTTTCACCGAGCCTTCGGTTGAAGTCGATGTCGGTTTCGCCATCGAAAACGGCAAACGTATCCTCGGCGGCAGCGGCGATGCGCCGGGCCATGGTTGGATGGAACTGCTGGGCAGCGGCATGGTCAACGCCCGCGTGATTGAATTCGCCGGGCTCGATCCTGACGAATGGCAGGGCTTCGCATGGGGCCTCGGCGTGGACCGACTCGCCATGCTGAAATACGGTATGGATGATCTGCGCGCCTTCTTCGACGGCGATACCCGCTGGCTTGACCATTACGGCTTTTCCGGGCTCGACCAGCCGACGCTTTCGGGCGGTGTGGGAGTAGCGCCATGAAGTTTTCGCAAGAATGGCTGGAATATTTCCTCGACACCGATGCGAGCACTGCGGAGATCGCGGCTAAGCTCAACGCTATCGGGATCGAAGTGGAAGGTATCGAGGACCCGGCTGAGAAGCTGGCAGGCTTCCGCGTGGCCGAAGTGCTCACGGCAGAAAAGCATCCCGATGCGGACAAGTTGCAAGTGCTTTCGGTCAGCACCGGTGAAGGCGCACCGCTGCAAGTCGTGTGCGGCGCGCCCAATGCACGTGCGGGGATGAAAGGCGTGCTTGGCCTGCCCGGAGCTGAAGTGCCCGCCAATGGCATGAAGCTGAAAAAGAGCGCCATTCGCGGTGTCGAGAGCAATGGCATGATGTGCTCTGTGCGTGAACTGGAGCTGGGCGAAGAGCATGATGGGATTATCGAGCTTCCGGCCGATGCCCCTGTCGGAGCGAGCTTTGCCGATTACCACGCGGCCTCACCCATTTTCGACGTGGCGATCACGCCCAATCGGCCCGATTGCATGGGCGTCTATGGGATTGCCCGCGATTTGGCGGCGGCAGGGCTTGGCACGTTCAAGCCGATTGAGCCGTCTGCCATCACGGCGAGCTTTCCCTGCCCGGTCGAAATACGCACCGATGATGCCAAAGGCTGCCCCGCTTTCTATGGCCGCGTGATCAAGGGCGCGACCAATGGCCAAAGCCCTGACTGGATGCAGCGCCGCCTGATCGCGGCAGGCCAGCGTCCGATCAGCGCACTGGTAGACATCACCAATTATCTGATGCTGGCATTCGGACGCCCGGCCCACGCCTATGACCTCGCCAGACTGTCCGGACCAGTCATCGCTCGCCGCGCGAAGGATGGCGAGCAGGTGCTGGCGCTGAACGAGAAGACCTACACGCTCGATCCCAGCATGACGGTCATTGCCGACGATGATGGCGTGCATGACATTGCCGGAATCATGGGCGGCGAGCATTCTTCTGTACAGGATGGCACCACCGACGTGCTGCTGGAGATCGCCTATTTCGATCCCGAAGCCATTGGTGTGACGGGCCGCAGACTGGGCCTTGCCACCGATGCCCGCACGCGGTTCGAGCGCGGCGTTGATCCCGCTTTCCTCGATGATGGCCTCACCATTCTCACCAGCCTGATCCAGCGCATTTGCGGCGGTGAAGCGAGCGAAGTCGTGCGCGCCGGTTCGCCTCCCAGCGAGCCGAAAGTGATCGCTTTCGATCACACGCTCACCGAACGGCTGGGGGGAATCGAAGTTACTGCGGCTGAGCAGAAGCGCATTCTTGAAGCGCTCGATTTCAGCGTCGCCGACGATTGGCAGGTCACATGCCCGCTGCGTCGCCACGATATCGAAGGGCCAGCCGATCTGGTTGAGGAAGTGGTGCGTATCCACGGCCTCGATGCGGTGCAAAGCGTTGCTCTGCCGCGCGCCGACGGCGTCGCTCGCCCGACCGCCACGCCCGAGCAGAAGCTGGAGCGCCGCCTGCGCCGGGCTGCTGCTGCGCGCGGCCTGAACGAAGCGATCACCTGGTCCTTCCTGCCGACCGATCAGGCTGAACATTTTGCTGATGGCCAGCCGCTTTGGGTGCTCGACAATCCGATCAGCGAAGACATGAAGGTGATGCGCCCCTCGCTCATCCCCGGACTGCTCTCCGCCGCCAAGCGCAACGACGATCGCGGCGCCAGTGCTGCGCGACTGTTTGAAGTGGGCCGCCGCTATTTGCGCGCCAAGGACGGATCGAGCGACGAGCACCCGACGCTTGCCGTGCTGCTCGCAGGCGAAAAGACCTCGCGCGGCTGGGCAGGTGGCAAAGCCACGATGTTCGACGCGTTCGATGCCAAGGGTGAGGCTGAGGCCTTGCTCGCCGAAGCGGGCGCGCCCGTCAGCCGCTTGCAGGTTATGGGCGATGCGGGTGGTCAGTTCCATCCCGGCCAGTCCGGCACCTTGCGCCTCGGCCCCAAGAACGTGCTCGCGCGCTTTGGCACATTGCATCCCGCCACGCTGGACGCCTTCGATGTCGATGGCCCGGTGGTCGCGGTCGAGATCTATCTCGACGCCATCCCTGCCAAGCGCGGCGGCAAGGGCTTCGCCCGCGCCCCCTACGCGCCGCCCGCCCTGCAAGCCGTAAAGCGCGACTTCGCCTTCCTCGTGCCCGCAGAGCTGCCCGCTGGTGATCTGCTGCGCGCAGTAAAGGGAGCGGACAAGGTCAACATTGTCGATGGCCGTGTGTTTGACGTGTTCGCCGGACAGGGCGTGCCCGAAGGCAAGAAAAGCATCGCCGTGGAAGTAACGCTTCAGCCGGGTGAGAAATCCTACAAGGATGACGAGCTGAAAGCGATTTCGGATGCTGTCGTTGCGGCTGCTGCGAAGCTCGGCGCTGAATTGCGCGGCTGATTATCATGTCCAGTTCCGTGAACCC
>DFBR01000079.1:0-1095 GCA_002367375.1 Erythrobacter sp. UBA3075
AACTGATCGCTCGCCGCTAAATATCTGCTTTATGCCAAGCACGATGATGCGGAACATATTGCCCGTCGAATCCACCGCATGGCCTATCGCCGAGAACGGACCGACAGGCTCAAATCGGGTTTCGGTAAGGTTGGTCTCGATACCTATCCGGCCAATGATCGATTCATTGCCGAACCGGTCGGTGATTTCGAACGGGCGCGATGTCACTGCGATTGTCTCGCGCTGGTCATCGCGCTCCACCGTCACAGCAAAGGTTCGGCTGGGGTGCAGCATGACAGCTTGCCGCAATTCGCGGAAAGCAACCATTTCCTCGCCATCGATGGCCACGATGCGGTCGCCAATTTCCAGTCCGGCGTCGCGCGCGGCGGACTCCTCCGCGAAGGCAGCAATGTAATTCTCTTGCGAAGGGTCGACGGGCAAAGGGGTGCCGAACGCCATGAAAAAGCCCGTAAAAATGGCAATCGCAACCAGCACATTTGCCACTGGGCCCGCAGCAACGATCAGCGTTTTTTGCCACAAAGGCTTGGTCTGGAATGCATCGGGCGGTGGCGGATTGTCCGGGTCCGGCATGCTGGCAGGATTCATGTCACCCTTGAACTGGACATAGCCGCCAAAGGGCAATGCCGAGAGTTTCCAGCGTGTGCCGCGTTTATCGGTGTAGCCCGCGATTTCCTTGCCAAAGCCGACCGAAAACGCGTCCGCACCTACGCCGAACCAGCGGCCGACCAAATAATGGCCCAGCTCATGCAGCACCACAAGCGGCCCGAGCAACAACAGGAAGCCGACAATATACATCCAGAAAGGCAGGCTTTGAATTTCCACTCAGGCAGGCTCCAGCATTTGCGTTGCGCGCGCCCTCGCCTCGGCATCGACAGCCAGCACGGCGTCGAGTGTTTCGGGCGCTGCGGGAGCGTAATTTTCCAGGGTTCTGGCAACAATTGCCGAAATATCGGTGAACTTGACCTGACCGGCGAGGAATGCGGCCACCGCCACCTCGTTCGCGGCATTCAGCACGGCAGGCGCCGCGCCGCCCGTATAGGCCGCTTCTCGCGCCAGCCGCGTGGCCGGAAAACGCTCTTCATCGGGCGGGAAGAA
>DFBR01000079.1:1230-2831 GCA_002367375.1 Erythrobacter sp. UBA3075
ACGATGATGCGCAGCCGATCCAGTCCCACGGGGAACAAATGATGCGCCTCAATAAATTCCAGCCCCTTGTTCATCATGGTGGCTGAATCGACGCTGATTTTGGCGCCCATATCCCAGTTCGGATGCGCAACCGCCTCGGCAGGCGTGGTCGCTTCCAGTTCGGCGAGAGATTTGGTGCGCAGCGGCCCGCCGCTGGCGGTCAGCGTGATCCAGCGCACGTCTTCGGCATTGTTGCCAAGCAGACATTGGAAGATCGCATTATGCTCTGAATCGACCGGCAGGAGGGTGGTCCCGTGCTGTTCAACCAGCCGCGTCATCACGCCGCCCGCGCTGACCAGCGCTTCCTTATTGGCGAGCGCGACGGTGTTGCCTTGCTCAATCGCAGCCATAGTTGGCGCAAGGCCCGCGCAGCCAACAATGGCCGCCACGGTGATGTCAGCGGGACGCGATGCAGCATCGCACAGCGCCTGCGCGCCGCCAGCGGCCTCAATACCCGTTCCGGCGAGATAGGCGCGCAGTTCTTCAAGACATCCCTCGTCCGCGACTACCGCCACTTCCGCGCCGAATTCCTTTGCGAGTTCCGCCAGCTTTTTCGCCGCGCAATTGGCGGTAAGCGCAACAACGCGCCATGCGTCGCGGTCGCTGCGAATGAGGTCGATCGTGGAATCGCCGATGGAGCCGGTCGCTCCGAGGAGAGAAATTGAGCGGGTCATGGGTGCATTCGGTACCACAGTTCGGCTGAAACAATGGCTACGGGCAACAGTCCATCTACCCGGTCCAGCACGCCGCCATGGCCGGGAATGAGATTGCTGGAATCCTTCACCGCCGCGCGGCGCTTCAACCAGCTTTCAAGAAAATCGCCCGCCTGTGCGACAATCGCCAGCACCGCGCCGATGGCGAACGCCGCCAGCCCCATCGCAGTCAGGGGCCCGCCCCCGTTCGAAGCGAAGAAGCCGAGCGAAACCAGACCTGCGGCCACCATGCCACCCGCCAGACCAGCCCATGTCTTGGACGGGCTGATCCGGGGCGCGATTTTGGGGCCACCAATGGCACGACCTGAGAAATACGCTCCGGTGTCGGTGGCAATCACCACGGCGACGATGCCGAGCACAACCTCCTGCGGCAAGCCGCCAAGACGGTAGGCCGCCCAGCTGATGTAGACAATTCCGATCACCAGGATCGCAGTTCTTGCGACGAAGTTCTGACTGAAACGCCCAGCAATCCGCGCCAGCTCGCCAATGCCTATAAGACCGATCACGGCGATGAACAGCTGCCACCAAAGGCCACCGGCCCACAGCGCCCCGCCAGCCACCGTCACCATCAGCACAGCGCTTGCCGCGCGCTTGGGCAGATCGCTCGTGCGGACCCACAGGGGAACGGGCAGCGCCTTTTTCGCCAATGCCTTTATCTTGTCGCGGCGGCGCTCTGGCAGCATAGCCCCGTAGTCTTCCTTGCCTTCCAGATTATCGTCCACCAAATCGCCGCTCCCTTGTGGCGAAAGTCTCGCAGGCTTCGCGCAGGTGTTTCTCGTCGAAATCGGGCCAGAGAACATCGGTGAACAGCATTTCGGCATAGGCCGCTTGCCACAGCAGGAAATTGGA
>DFBR01000079.1:2904-3365 GCA_002367375.1 Erythrobacter sp. UBA3075
TTCGGGGTCGATTGAACCCTCTTCAGCCGCTAGCCGTGCGGCCCGCGCAATCTCTTGCTGTGCGCCGTAATTGAGCGCCACCGCGAGCGTACGCTCGCCGTCCTTTGTCCGCTCCAGTGCATCTTCGAGCTTGGTGACAATATCGGGCGCGAAAGCGTTGTAATCGCCAATGATCTTTAGCCGCACCCGGCGCTCGATCATATCCTTGAGGTTGGCCTCGATAAACCTGCGCATCAGGTTCATCAGATCGGAAATTTCACCTTCCTCACGCTTCCAGTTCTCCGAGGAAAAGGCGTAGAGCGTCAGGCATTCGAGACCCAAATTTTCGGCGGCCTGCACCGTCTTCCCCACAGCCTCCCCGCCCTGCTTATGACCGAGCGCACGCGGCAGCCCGCGCTTTTTCGCCCAGCGGCCATTGCCATCCATGATGATGGCGACATGGCGGGGGTAGTTGGCAGACG
>DFBR01000180.1:0-1342 GCA_002367375.1 Erythrobacter sp. UBA3075
CGAATATCATAAGCTTATCGCCGTCTGGACATTGCAGGTTCTGGGATAGGTAAATGCTGCTGCTGCGCAATATTACATTCTATATCGCCTTTTACAGTGGATCAGCGCTGATTTCCTTCGGCGCTGCACTGGCGTCCTATTTGCGGCCACAATGGGTACGCCCCATTTGCGACAATTGGTCGCATTGGCACAATTGGTGCTGCACTCGCCTGCTCGGCCTGACGATCCGGTTTACCGGCACGCGGCCAGACGTTCCTGCCCTCTACGCGATCAAGCATGAGAGCTATTTTGAAGCTATCGCAATGGCCCACACCTTTGACCATCCGGCAGGCGTGGCAAAACGCGAACTTTTCGACATTCCCGGCTGGGGCCGTGCGGCTCTCGCCTATGGGCTGATCCCGGTGGCGCGCGAGCAGGGCGCAAAGGCGCTGCGTGCCATGCTCAAGGCCGCCAAACCCGCGCTTGAGCAAGGTCGACCCATCGTGATCTTCCCTGAAGGTACGCGCATTCCGCATGGCGAACACCCCCCGCTGCAATCAGGCTTCGCCGCGCTGTACAAATTGTTCGGCCTGCCGGTGGTGCCGGTCGCGGTCGATAGCGGGCCGATTTACGGCCCCTTCCTAAAGCGTCCAGGCACAATCACATGGCACTTTGGCGAGATGATCGAGCCGGGCCTGCCACGTGACGAGGTTGCCGCGCGCGTCCATGCCGGGATCAATGCGCTGAATGATGTGCGCCGGGTGGAACAGGCAGCGGAAGAGCAGTCGTAACTTGATCCGTTCGTGCTGAGCCTGTCGAAGCACACCTGCGTAAACGCCCTTCGACAAGCTCAGCACGAACGGTAGTCTTGTTAGCTCTCGATTAGCTGCACCACGCTTGCAGCCCAGTCACGCGCATCGGCACGCTCGCCCACATCAGCGACAAATTCCTGCCCGCGCGCCACGCTTTGCAGGCGATTTTCCGGCAGCCAGCGATCCGCTTTGCCGTGATAGCTCAAACCGGTTTCGGCGAGCCATGAAGGCACTTGCCACAGGCTGGGCGGGCCTTCAGGGACGGTCAGGCGCAATTCCTCGTGGGCCGGAGCACGAGTCGCCCCACGCCCGCAATAGACCGCGTCATTGCGGCCATGCATCCCCAACGCGTGCGGATGATTGAGCGCGGCCAGCGCCTCTCGCTCGGCAGCAGCGCAGCTTGCCAGATCGACCACCTGCTCCACCTCAAGAAAACCGAAAATGCGGTGGTGTGGCAGCTCCTCTCGATCACGAAACAGACCGAAGAAGATGAACAGGTCCCCTACCCCGACGCCATGATTTGCAAGGTGGGTCTGCGCCGCGCCGACTTG
>DFBR01000180.1:1436-9499 GCA_002367375.1 Erythrobacter sp. UBA3075
CCCTGGGTGTCGGGGATCGGCAGGCTCACCGCGCGGCCATCAACAATCGGCGAGGGACCGCCGCCAGCGCTGCTGTCGAAACCCTTTCGGCTCAGGATGATTTTCATTCCATGCGCTCTGCCCCAACCCCGTCCGCACGGCAATGCATCGACTTCGCTTGATTGCAGTTGAAACCATATGCGAAAGGGGCGCTCAGATGACTATTGATCGACTCGCACTCCGCCACGCCTATCGCGTGGAAGAAGAGACCTGCATCGCTGAACGGCTGGAGCAGGCCGCGCCCGTTTCCGCGCTGCACGCCGATGCCGCCGCCTACGCCACGCAGCTGATCGAAGGCGCGCGCAAACGCACCAGCAAGGGGCTCGACGCGTTCCTCGCCACCTATGGCCTCAACACGGAGGAAGGCATCGCGCTGATGTGTCTGGCCGAGGCATTGCTGCGCATTCCCGACCAGCAGACCGCCGATGCGCTGATCCGGGACAAGCTCGCCAATGTCGATTGGGCGGACCATCTGGGCACAAGCAAATCGGTGTTCGTCAACGCCGCCACTTTCTCGCTAATGCTGACAGGTGAAGTCCTGCGCGGCGGTGTCCGCAGCGAAGCGGGCCTTGCCAATACCGTGCGCCGCACGACCGGGCGGTTGGGCGAGCCGGTGATCCGGCAGGCGGTGCAGCAGGCGATGAAGATCCTCGGCGGACAATTCGTCTACGCCCGCACCATTGATGAAGCGATGAAGCGCGCCGAGCCGGAGCGCAAGAAGCGCCTCACGCACAGTTTCGACATGCTCGGCGAAGCGGCGATGACCTTTGACGATGCCGAGGGATATGCCCGCGCCTATTGGAATGCGATCGAACGGTTGGCGAAGGAACCCGGCGGCGTGCATGGCGGCCCGGGCATTTCGGTCAAGCTGTCCGCGCTTTACCCCAAATATGATTTCCTCCACGCCGCTGCCGCGCGCCGCGCGATTGTGCCGGTGCTGCGCGAATTGGCCGAGCAGGCACGCGAGGCTGATATCCACTTCACCGTCGATGCCGAAGAGGCCGAGCGGCTTGAACTGAGCATGGACATCATCGAGGCGCTGCTGGCCGACGATACGCTGTTCACCAAGGCTGATGGCAGCCAGTGGGACGGTTTCGGCCTTGCCATTCAGGGCTATCAAAAACGCGCCGTGGAACTGTGCCGCTGGACCGCGCGCGCCGCCCGCAAACATGATCGCAAGCTGTTCGTGCGGCTGGTCAAAGGCGCCTATTGGGATGCCGAAATCAAGCTAAGCCAGGTGGGCGGGCATGATGATTATCCGGTCTTCACCCGCAAGATCGCCACCGACGTGTCCTACCTCGCCTGCGCACGTGAATTGCTGAAAGCGGACGATTGCATCTATCCCGCCTTCGCCACCCACAATGCCTACACTATCGGCGCGATCAAGGCGCTGGCGGGTAACATGGCCTCAAGTAGCGGAGTGGTAGGCCAGAAAAATGGCGTTGCAGGATACGAGTTTCAACGCCTCCACGGCATGGGTGAGGAGGTGTATGACACGCTCGCCGAGTTGGAAGGCGAGGGCCGCACCACGGTGCGCATTTACGCGCCGGTTGGCGGACACAAGGAACTTCTCGCCTATCTCGTGCGCCGCCTGCTGGAAAACGGCGCGAATTCCAGCTTCGTCAACCGCATGGCTGATGCCGATGTGCCGGTGGCAGACATGGTGACCGATCCGGTCGCAGAACTGGCGGACATGGCTCCGCGCCGTAATCCGACTATTCCGCTGCCTGCGCATATCTACCCCAATCGCCGCAATTCGGCTGGCGTCGATCTGGCCGATCCGCTGATGCTGGCACCGCTGGAGAAAGAGCTGGAGCATTGGCGGAAGGACGATCCGGTCGCCAAATCCACGCTGCGCGCTGAACGTGACCGCGCGCGCCACCCGGTGCATTCGCCATTCTCAGGCCGCGTTGTCGGGCAAGTCGTTCCGGCCACTCCAAAGGACATCGATCTCGCCATCGCCCGCGCAGTTGCAGCACAGCCGACATGGGATGCGATGGGCGGGGAAGCCCGCGCGGATCTGCTAATCGCCGCGTCGGACCTGCTCGAAGAAAACACTCCGCGCCTGCTCGATCTGTGTGAGCGTGAAGCGGGCAAGTCGCTGCCCGATGCCGTGCTTGAAGTGCGCGAGGCGGTCGATTTCCTGCGCTATTATGCTTGCGAAGCGCGAATGCTGTTCGGCGCGCCGCAGCCGCTTCCTGGCCCTACGGGTGAGACGAATTTGCTGCGCCTGCACGGGCGCGGCGTCATCGCCACCATCAGCCCGTGGAATTTCCCACTGGCGATTTTCATGGGGCCGACCGCTGCTGCGCTGGCCGCTGGCAATAGCGTGCTCGCCAAACCTGCCGAGCAAACCCCGCTGATCGCTGCGCTCGCCATTGATCTGTGCCATCAGGCGGGCATCCCCAAGGACGTGCTGCAATTAGTGCCCGGAGACGGCAGCGTGGGTGCCGCGATTACATCGGACCCGCGTATTGCAGGCGTGGCCTTCACCGGATCGACCGGCACTGCGCAGAAGATCAACCGCACGCTGGCAGAGCGCGACGGGCTGATTGGCATTCTGATCGCCGAAACCGGCGGGCAGAATGCGATGATCGTCGATTCCAGCGCTCTGCCCGAACAGGTTACGCGCGACGTGATCGCAGGCGCATTCCAGAGCGCGGGGCAGCGCTGCTCGGCGCTGCGCGTGCTCTATCTGCAAGACGATGTCGCCGATTCCATGCTTACCATGATCAAGGGCGCGTTTCAGGCGCTGGTGGTGGGCGATCCGATGGATCTGGCGACCGATGTCGGCCCGGTGATCGATGAAGAGGCCAAGACCAAGCTGGAGGCGCATGTCGCCGAAATGCTCAGCGCTGGCTTCCCGGTCACGCGCTTGCCGTTGCCAGAACAGTGTGCGGATGGCCATTTTGTCGCACCGACCATCATCGAAGTCGGCTCGATCCTCGATATCGATGAGGAGCAATTCGGCCCTGTCCTGCACGTGGTCCGCTATCCGGTTGGCACGATGCGGCAGGTGATCGACGATATCAACGCGACCGGATACGGGCTGACGCTGGGCCTGCACAGCCGCATCGCCGAGACCCGCGAGTTTGTCGAAGCCCACGCCCGCGTCGGCAATTTCTACGTCAACCGCAATCAGATCGGCGCAGTAGTCGGCAGCCAGCCCTTCGGCGGTGAAGGGCTGTCAGGCACCGGCCCCAAAGCGGGCGGCCCGCACTATGTGACGCGGTTTGCCACCGAACGCGTAACGACAATCGACACCACGGCGGCAGGCGGCAATGCGAGCTTGTTGGCTGGGAGTTAAAATCGCGCTTCTCTTGCCCTCGCCCGCGCAACGGAGAATTCCTTCCCCAAGGGCGTTCTCTCCGACAATTGGAATTGCGCGGCTGCCCAGGACCATGGCATGATTGAGTCACATGCCGAGGCGCAGCGGCGTGATGGGCTGGGGGGATTGCGATAGTGTTTGAAAAATTGCGACGATTGCGGCGGCTTGGTCCGGAGATGGCGGGCGTCATCATCCTGCTGTTCGTGGCGCTGCTGCAATTTGCAGATTTCGCGCCGCTTGAACGCGTTCGCTGGCAAGTCTTCGATTCATATCAGATGGCTTCTCCGCGCAGCCAAGAGCGCGATGGACAGGTCGTTGTCGTCGATATTGATGAAGCATCCATAGCGCAGCTTGGGCAATGGCCCTGGCCGCGCACGGATCTTGCCAAACTGACCCGCCGGCTTGGCGAAGCGGGCGCGGTCGTGATTGCCTACGATATTGTCTTTTCCGAACCCGACCGGACTTCGCCTGCGGTGATCGCTGAAAGATATGCCCAGATGGGTGAGGATGGCGCGCTGGGAGGAGATTTTTCCAACCTGCCCAGCCACGAAGCGCTGTTTGCGGAGGCGATTGGCAATGTCCCGGTTGTGACAGGCTTTTTTCTCGACACCGCTCAAATCGGACGCGATGTCGAGCCTGCTGCAAGCTTTACCATCAACGGCACTTTGCCAAGCGCAAATGTGCGAGAATATTCCGGTGCGCTCCTGCCGCTTCCCGAACTGGAGGAGGCATCGGCCGGGATCGGATCGGTCACCATCGATCCTGACGCGGATGGTATTGTCCGGCGTGCCAGCATGGTAGCGATCCATCGCGGCATTCTGGTGCCGACGCTGTCTCTGGAAGCTGTGAGAGTCGCACAGGATCTCGGCTCACCCAACCTGCTGGCAAGCGATGGCACAGGTCAAACGCTCTCGTCTCCGGGCGCCGCCGTATCGGTGCGTCTTGGTGATAGTGAGATACCGGTCAACGATGCCGGAGAAATGTGGGTTCATTTCCAGCCGCCCAATTCGCTTGAACTCATTCCCGCCGCACCGATCATCACCGATGCCATGAGCGATGCCGAACTTGCCGATCAAATCGCCGGCAAGATCGTGTTCGTCGGCGGCAGCGCGCAAGGGTTGCAGGATCTTGTCGCTACGCCGGTTAGCGAGGCTCAAGTGGCCGGAGTAACCGTCCATGCAGCCGCGGCCGAACAAATCCTTTCGGGTGAATTCCTCGACCGGCCCGATTGGGCACTCGGGCTCGAACTGGTGCTGGTGCTGGTGCTTGGCGGCGGGCTGGTGCTGGTTCTTCCGCGGATCGGTGCCTTGCCCGGCGCGCTGGTTGCGGCGGTGGTGATTGCGGCGGTGATAGCGGGCAGTTGGCTGGCCTTCACGCAGCTTCGCTATCTCCTCGATCCAACCTATCCAATCGTCGCGATTGCCACGATCTATGTGGTCCAGACAGCCGCAGTATTCTTTCGCGAAGAACAGCAGCGGCGCTATATTCACTCGGCCTTCGACCGCTATCTATCGCCCGAAATGGTGCGTCAGATTGCCGCCAGTCCCGAAACGCTAGAGCTGGGTGGTGAAGAGCGCGACATGAGCGTGCTGATGTGCGACATTCGCGGTTTCTCGCGCATTGCGGAACGCTACACACCAAGTCAGGTGATCGATTTCCTGATCGATTTTCTCTCGCCGATGAGCGAGATCCTGCTCGATCACAAGGCAACGCTCGACAAATATATCGGCGATGCCATCCTGGCTTTCTGGAACGCCCCGATCGATGACCCGGATCATCACCGCAACGCGGCGCGTGCGGCGTTGCAAATGATCAAGACAACAGACGAACTCAACGCCGCCATGGCCGATCGCCCCGGCGTGGTTTGGCCGGACGAGGTCAAGATCGGTATCGGCCTCAATTCGGGCCTGTGCTGTGTCGGCAACATGGGTTCGCGCCAGCGCCTGTCCTACACACTCATCGGCGATACGGTGAATGTCGCCGCGCGGCTGGAAGGGCTGACCAAGCAATACGGCGTGCCGATCATAGCGGGCAGCGCACTGGCCGATCAGCTGACAGGGTTCGCGCTGCTTGAAATTGACCGCGTTCGCGTGGTCGGGCGCGATGCTCCAGAAACAATCTTTGCCCTGCTCGGCGACGAGGACTTTTGCGCTCGAGCCGAGTTTGCACAGCTGTCGGCAAGCCACGCAGCCATGGTCGACGCCTACCGAAAACAGGACTGGGCTGAAGCGGAAGACCAGCTGCAGCAGGGCCGCGCGCAATATGAATTGCTAGGCATTGCAAGTTTGCACGCTCTTTACGTCGAACGGATTGCACAATTGCAGGAAAGCCCCTTGGCTGAAAGTTGGGACGGCGTTTTCCAGGCGAGCCGGAAATAGTCCCAAGCCCGCTTGGTCAGTCGATTCTTGGCCTCGTTGCTGGCGGCGTTTCCGCTGTGTCATCGGTCGATTGTTGTGGCGGTTGTTCGGCCGTTCCTGGCACATTGTCTTGCGGATACTGCGGTTGGCGTGGCGGAACGTCTGCAGTCGGCGGACCATTGGGCTGATCCGGATTGTCGACGGTGACCTGACCGGGACCCTCATCGCCCCCATCAGCCAGCAGAAGGCCGACAGCCACTGCTCCAACTGCGATCGGGATCAGCGCTTCGAGCAATCCGCCACCGCTGTTCGCGCGGGCGACTTCGGGCGCGAGCTCCTCCTGCACATCGGCCAGGCCAGCATCCGACATGCGGAAGGGGCCGATCGGCGGCGAACCATTGAAGGGGATGTAAGACGCCTGGCCCGGTTCGCTGAGAACTACTGTGACACCCGCAGCCTCGACCTCGACCAGTCCAAGTGTCAGCCCCCCGCCGGTGTTCGCACCCGGGCCGCGCAGAATGACCAGCGTCGCCTCGTCATCGTCACTGCGCATGCCGCCAACGGCATCTTCATCCTCGGCGATATCCTCGGCATCCTCGCCGACCAGCACGTCGAGCGCAGTTCCGCGGATACCAATCCGGCCCGCAGGTGTGCGGATATTGGTGTCGTTTCCGTCACTTTGTCTGCCGGACAGGTAGCGCAAAGCGCCCCTGAGGAATGTTACCACTGTGGAGCTGTCCGCATCGGGATCATAGACATGCCGGTCGATCCGCACGCTCGAGCGTGCGCCGATACCGTATGATGAGCGGTCCAGCAGCAAGATCTGCAATTGTGAACGGCGCTCGGTTTCGATCAGATCGCCCCACGCAATCCTGTCCCGGCGGCGTATTTCGCGCGGGCGACGCAAAGTGTCGTTATCCAGCGTGACTTCGCCCACGACAGCAGATGCATTCCCAACTTCGGTTCGCTGGGCATGGGCCGGGGCAGCCAGCAGGCCTGTTGCAAGCATGGTGCCGCAAGCAAGCGCGACAAACTGGCGTTTGGTGTTGCGCATGGCCTAGTCCTTCTTGCCTGTATTCGCTGGCTCGCGATTGCCGTCCTGCGCTGGCAAGGCTTGGAATTCACTGCTCGCAGTCGCGCATCGAGCACGCAATTCAGTCAGATTTTGTCGTCCAAAATCATCCTCATCCATATTGTCGATTTCAACGCGGGCGCCCTGCTGATCGTCAATCGCGCACAGATAATAGGCATGCAACATGCGTGCATTCAGCGAATTTGGATGCACCGCCATGACCCGCTCCAGCGTTGCCAGCGCTTCGAGCAAAGAGCCGTTTCCGGCCTGATCTTGCGCGGCGGCGATCCCGCTTTCTTCATTGACTGAAAGATCGGACAATTGGTCCAACTGTTCCAGTGATTGCGCCTGCACCGGATTGGCAAGCGCCAAGCCAGCAACGCACAGCAGGACAAGCCAGCCGAGCTTGGTCACGGAAATCTGCATTTGAGCGCCCCCTTCGCGATAATAAGGCGCTTATGTCACGTAAACGCGCTGCAAGGCAACTGAGCAACATGGAAGCTCTTGTCCGAGCTTGGGAAGAATTGGCGGTGCGCCATGCCGGGGGCCGGATTGTGACCTCGCCTCGCCAGATCAGCAACCCTCCAGCCATAGGCAAGTGCAGCGCCACAAAAGGGGATATTTCTCACCCAAAGCTTGCCCCCACCGCGCACATCGGGAATCCCTGACCCATGACCATTCTTTCCGACAAATGGATTCGCGCGGCGGCCCAGAACAACGGCATGATTGAGCCGTTTGTGGAGGCGCAGCGGCGTGATGGGTGTATCTCCTATGGCGTCAGTTCATTCGGTTATGACGCGCGCGTGGCGGATGAATTCAAGATTTTCACCAATGTGAATTCTGCGGTTGTCGATCCCAAGAACTTCGATGGTGACAGTCTGGTCGACCGCAAGACCGATGTCTGCATCATCCCGCCCAACAGCTTTGCGCTCGCTCGCACGGTGGAATATTTCCGCATCCCCGATGATGTGCTGGTGATCTGCCTTGGCAAAAGCACCTATGCGCGCTGCGGCATCATCGTGAATGTCACACCGCTGGAGCCGGGCTGGGAAGGCCATGTGACGCTGGAATTTTCCAACACCACGCCGCTCCCCGCAAAAATCTACGCCAATGAAGGCGCGTGCCAGTTCCTGTTCCTGCAAGGGAACGAGCGGCCCGAGGTCACCTATGCTGACCGGGCAGGCAAATATATGGGCCAGCGCGGGGTCACCTTGCCTAAGTTGTGAGTTGGTTTTTTGATCCGACATCCGTCGGATCGTCCTCGGTG
>DFBR01000004.1:0-446 GCA_002367375.1 Erythrobacter sp. UBA3075
ACCTCGCACAGTTTGCGCGAAATCAATGCAGCGCCGGGCGAATCGAATTAGTCGAGTTTCAATCGGAAGAGATTTAAAAGCTCTCCCGAATTTGTCTGAGCCGGATTTTCGGTAAGGGGATAAGCCGACTCAGCCAGCAGACCCCGATTTATGGGGGGCGCGGGGTCGAGCCAATCGATCCCGTGCATTTTTCTGTCAAATTGACGCCGTCAGCCGCCGATGGCCGCGAGAAGTTCGGCTATCAGTGCGTTTTCCTGCTCGACCAATTGTATGATCTCGCTGCGCGCGTCTTCAACCGGGGCGATGGCCTCTCCGGCGTTGGATGTCTCAATATAGACGCGGTCCAGATCGGCGAGCGCAACCATCGCCAAGCTGCGGCGCGCTTCCAGATCGGCAATTGCTACCTGCGCTACAGCCCATGCCTCGTTGCCTGTGTTGGCTCCGCT
>DFBR01000004.1:468-6555 GCA_002367375.1 Erythrobacter sp. UBA3075
GCGAGCTGTTCGACTCGGTCCAGCGTTTCCCCCCCGGGTGCGGCAGGGACATAGGGCTGCGCAGGCGTAACGGCCATGGTGCCCGTCCATCGCTCCGAATCGCGGATGGCAAGCGAAGGATAATCTTCGGCAGAGCTGGCGCAGGCTGAAAGCGTTGCGCAGGACAGGCAAAGGACAAGGAAACGGGCTTGCATCGTCATGCCTTCGCCCTACATCGCAAAGTAAGTGTGATCCAGCGTTCAAATGACCGCTTTTCGCGCTTGCAAGTAGTTGACAGTCACGGGCGCTCAGCTTAATGGCTGCGTTCTTCGCGGTGCCCTTTGGGGCGCCCTTTTTGTTGTTGCTCTGAAACTGGCCCGGAATTGCTCGGGCAAAGTCTAGGCGTAAGAACACCAGATAAACGGATTATAGCACCATGTTCGCAGTAGTGCGCACGGGCGGCAAGCAGTATCGCGTCGCCGCAGGAGACAAGATTGCGGTTGAGAAACTGGCTGGTGAAGCCGGTGAAACAATCGTGTTGGATGATATTCTCATGGCCGGCGAAGGCGCCGACCTTGCAGACGCCGCCAAGGTCACAGTTTCGGCTGAGGTTATTGCCCAGGCCAAATCTGAGAAGGTGACGGTTTTCAAGAAGCGTCGCCGTCACAACTATCGTCGCAAGAACGGTCATCGCCAGCAGATGACTCTGCTGCGCATCACGGCTGTTGGCGAAGGCAAGAAAGCTCCGGCCAAGAAGGCCGCCGCTCCGAAGAAGGATACTTCTGAAGAGAAGGCTGCACCGGCAACGCACAAGGCTGCACCCGCCAAGGAAGCTGCAGGCTCGGCCAAGAAGGCTCCGGCAAAGAAGGCCGCTCCCAAGAAGGAAGCTGCTGCCAAGAAGCCCGCTGCCACCAAGAAGAGCGCCGCTAAGTCGGCCGACAAGGAATAATCCGGGCAACCGGATGCATACGGAGTAAAAGACAATGGCACATAAAAAAGCTGGTGGCTCATCGCGTAACGGTCGCGACTCAGCTGGCCGTCGCCTCGGTGTGAAGAAGTTTGGCAGCCAGGAAGTGATTCCGGGCAACATTATCGTGCGCCAGCGCGGCACGAAGTTCTATCCCGGTGCCAATGTTGGCATGGGCAAGGACCACACGCTGTTCGCGCTCGAAGGCGGCCGAGTCCGCTTTCATGATGGCAAGCTCGGCCGCAAATACGTCTCGGTCGACGCGATGGCGGAAGCCGCCGAATAATCGGATGATTCGATACAGGGGTCATCCACCGGGATGGCCCCTTTCGGACCTTTGAAATTTCCGAAAAGTTGGAAGGAGATGGGGCCGCCCCGTCTCCTTTTTTGATTCTCTTTCCTCGTTTTGACATGTCGGTGGCCCAAAGGAGGAGGGCACCCGGCTCTTGAGGAGAAGCTTCGATGTTCATGCGTAGCGATCGGCTGTTCTTACGGCCCATATTCCCCGAAGATTGGCGCGGCGTTTATGTCGGCATTGCGGTGGAGAGCATTGTGCGCAATCTGGCGCGCGCTCCGTGGCCATATGCCAAACGCGATGCGCAGGAATTCTGCGAGCGCGCCCGCTTTGGCGAAGGCCACCGCTTTGCGATTACTGCACCTGAGGAGAAGGGCGCACCGCTGGTCGGGCTGATCGGTATTGATCCGACATCAGATGACGGTGTGGAGCTGGGCTATTGGATTGGCGAAGCCTGGCAGGGCCGCGGCTTCGCCACTGAGGCAGGACGCGCTGTGCTTGCCATCACCGACGCGCTGAACATCGAAAGCGTGGAAGCGGGGCACTTTCTGGACAACCCCGCCAGCGGGCACGTGCTGCGCAAGCTCGGCTTTGACGAGACTGGCGAGATTCGCCAGACGGCTTGTTCTGGCAGAGGCGGAGCAAGCGTTCCCACGCGGCGCTACATCCGTCAGTCAGGGCAGATGTCGGAAAGCGACCAACCCGCTGCCGCCTGAGAAATCAGGTGGTGGCGGGGCCGCCTTCGCGCACGGTGGGCGAGGGACCGATGGTCGCGTACTCATCTTCCCACTGCGCAATCAAATGGCTGTCGTCATGGTCCCATGGATGGAAACCGGGGCGAAAATAGCCAAGCCATGATGGCAGGATTTTGCGCAAGATACCGGGCCTGCCGGTCAGATAGGCAAACAGCCGCCATTTGGCGCGCCAGCCAGTGATGCCATCCTGCGCCATCAGTTCCACCGCATCGGTCGTGCGGTTTCTGAGGAAGCGGAAGGTCACCAATACCATAATGATTGAACGCATGCGCCAGCGCTTGAATGCCGACCAGTCACGCGTGGCGTGAAGCCAAGTGTCATAACCCACCGCCTTGTGCTCGATCTCCTCAACCGCGTGCCACAGCCACAGTTGGGGATCGCCTATGCCCGCCGTCGCGAGTGTGTGCGGAGCTTTGAGGAATTGGTGCGCGAAGATGGCGGTGAAATGTTCGAGCGCGCAGGTGATGACCAATTGCACGATCGGCGGCGCGTTTTGTGTGTCCCCCACCAGGCTCTTCACCCGTGCATCGATATTGGTGAGGTCGTAACCAGCCTCTTCCACCGCGCGGTTAAAGGCGATGTGCTCGCGCGAATGGTTCACTTCCTGACGGATAAAATCGCGGATTTCGGCGGCCAGTTTCTCAGGCACGCCTGCGCGGTGCGCCTTTACGGCATCGATGAACATCGCCTCTCCACGCGGGAAGCTGGCCGACAGTGCAGCGAACCACGCAGCAGCGACCGGATCGACACCGCGCTCACGCTTTTCACTGCGATTGAAGCGCCGGTCCCGTACTGTCAGGGAATGGTCGTCGGGCGAGCCTGCTTGCCAGTGAGGTTGCGCGGTCATAACATCATCCAATAGTCAGTCTTGTGTCCCGTCAGCCTCAAAAATGTGCAGAACTAACACCGATGTCAATAAGAAATCCATATTCATGTCAGTGAGGAAGCGCCTCAGCCCAGAAGAAAGCCGCGCTGCTGCGTTGGAAGCCGCGCGCGCCTTGCTGATCGAGGCGGGCCCGCAAGCCGTTACGCTGAAGGCTGTTGCTGCGCAAGTCGGGCGTACCCACGCCAATTTGCTGCACCACTTCGGCAGCGCTGCAGGCCTGCAAAAGGAGCTGGCGGCGCATTTGGCGGCGACCGTATGCGCTTCAATCGGGGAAGCTGTGCTGGCGACGCGCGCAGGGATCGGGTCCCCGCGCGAAGTGGTGGACCTGACCTTTGATGCTTTCGGACGCGAAGGCGGAGGTTCGCTGGCGAGCTGGATGCTGGCGTCGGGCAATGAAGATGCGCTCGACCCGATTATCGAGACGATTCACACGCTCGTCCATGATCTGCATCCCGAAGAATCGCATTCGAGCGGCGATATGGCCATGCATGAAACCACGCTAACTCTGGTCCTGCTCGCGCTCGGCGATGCGTTGCTGGGTGAGCAATTGGCCGAATCGCTATCGGTGGATCGCACTGCATCGCGCGACCGGGCAGAGGAAATGCTGGTAGCCGCTTTCGCCAGGAATGGCGTGGACGTTTAGTCGCTCTCGGCGGAGAGGCGCATCCAGCTGGGCGCCAGTTCTGCGGGAATGTTGTCTACCCGCAAATGATCGACTGCCAAGCCCAAGGCTGGATATTCCGCCTTGCGCCGCTTTTCCTGCGATTGCTCCAACGGAACGACGACCAGACGGCGATTGATCTTTTGCCGCCAATTCATCCGCGCGGTGTTTTCCTGCCCGATATAGCAGCCCTTGTCGAAACTGACGCCGTTGAGTTCAACCGCGTTGGTTTCCAGCCACAGGGTATCGCCCACCTCTGCGCGGCCTTCCGGTACTCCAAGCGAGAGGCGGTGAGCCCGGTAGGCATCATCGGCCGCGACATCGTCTGGCGAGACAGCGCCAAGGTGCCGATAGCCCAGCGCCGGCAGGCGCGGATCAGGAGCGAAGCTGTCCGCCGCGCTCTTGCTCCAGAACACCCCGAGCTCCGGTTCGACTCCGATGTCGATTTTGCGGCGCAGGCGATAAAGCGACAGGCGCTTGGCCAACTCTTCAGCGAACTCCGCTTCGCAATCGAGCAGCACATCTTTGCCATCGCCCCACACGAGCATATCGAACATCGTCTTGCCTTGCGCAGTCAATAGCGCGGTATAGGCAGGCAGGCTTCCGGCCACATCATTGGTCAGCAGGCCTTGCAGAAAGCCGTTCACATCCTCGGTCTCGTCCTGCGGAGAAACGCGCACCACGGCGCGGCTGGTCAATCGGCCCATTGTCATGGGTGACAGATAGGGCAGGGCGCGCCATAGGCAATGCCATGACGAAGATGATTACGATCCGCCGCCCCGATGATTGGCATGTCCATTTGCGTGATGGCGCGATGCTGGACAGCGTGGCGAGATACACCGCACGGCAATTCGCGCGGGCAATCGTGATGCCCAATCTCACTCCGCCGGTGACGAGCGTTGAGGCAGCGAGTGCCTATCGCGAGCGGATCATGGCGGCCCTGCCCGATGGCACGCCATTCACTCCGCTGATGACTTGCTATCTCACCGACAACACCGACAAGGAAGAGGTGCGGCGCGGGTTTGAAGCCGGGGTATTCACGGCGGCCAAGCTGTATCCTGCAGGCGCGACCACCAATTCGGACAGCGGTGTGACCGACGTTGCCAATATTCGCGGCGTGCTGGAAGTGATGGCAGAGATTGGCATGGTGTTGTGTGTGCATGGCGAAGTCACCAGCGATGATATCGATATCTTCGACCGCGAGGCTGTTTTTATCGAGCAGGTACTCAGCCCCCTGATCGCTGATCTGCCAGCACTGAAAGTGGTGTTTGAGCATATCACGACGCAGGATGCCGTGCGTTTTGTCGAATCAGCGCCTGCCAATGTCGCCGCCACGATCACGCCGCAGCACCTCCATCTCAATCGCAACGCCATGCTGGTTGGTGGGATGCGCCCCCATGCCTATTGCCTGCCCGTTGCCAAGCGCGAACTACACCGGCTGGCGCTGCGCCGCGCCGCAACCAGCGGATCGCCCAAATTTTTCCTCGGCACCGACAGCGCACCGCACACGCGCGATGCCAAGGAAAGCGCCTGCGGCTGCGCCGGTATTTTCAACGCGCCCTTCGCGCTTGAAAGCTACCTCGCCGTGTTTGAGGCCGAAGGCGCGCTGGAACATTTCGAGGGCTTTGCCAGCCTGCATGGGCCAGCATTTTACGGCCTGCCGGTGAATGAAGACACGATTACGCTGGAAAAGCGGGACTGCGATGTCCCCGAAACAATTCCCGCAGGCCGGGAGGATCTAGTGCCGTTTCATGCCGGGCAGATGCTTGGCTGGGCCTTCGTCGCTTAGGCGGGAACAGGCCGCGCGGCGCGGCTCTTGCGCCAGATGTCCCAACTGAACAGTGCCACGGCTAACCAGATGGCGATGAAGCAAGCGAACTGCACTGGCTTCATCTCTTCGCCGAACACGGTCAGTCCCAGCACGAAGATCATGGTCGGCGCGGCGAATTGCAGGAATCCGATAACCGTATAGGGCAGCGCGCGTGCGGCGCTGGCGAACAGCAGCAGCGGGATTGCGGTGACGAAACCCGCGCCCAGAATGCCCACGGTTTCAACAGTGTCGCGGCCCAATGCCGTGCCTCCGTTCGCCCAGTGGGTCCAGCCGAGATATACAAGGACCAGCGGGAGCAAGATCATCGCCTCAATGGTCAGCCCAACCAGAGGTCCGGCAGCCACCGTTTTGCGCAGCAGGCCGTAAATACCGAAGGACACAGCCAGTATCAGGCTCACCCAAAGCGTCGTCTGCGCGCCAAGTGCCAAGGCTCCCACGCCCAGCGCAGCCAGTCCCACAGCGGCCCATTGCCGGATGGAAAGAGCTTCTTTTAGAAACACCACGCCCATCACCATCATGACGATGGGAAGGATGTAGTATCCGAGGCTGGCGGCGTAGATGAAACCGTTCTGGATCGACCAGATATAGCCCAACCAGTTCAGCGCGATCATTGCTGCACTCAGCAACAGGGTCAGCAGGACGCGCCGCTGGAGGAGGCAGGCTCGCAATTCGCCACTTTTGCCGGTCAACCACACGAAGCCAAGGCAAATCGG
>DFBR01000004.1:6698-11888 GCA_002367375.1 Erythrobacter sp. UBA3075
TGGCCCGATTGTTGGCCCACTGGCAGACGGTCTCATGCCGCTCGCGCTAGGCGTTCAACCAGCTGTCGGCAAGCTCTGCTGGTGGTTGCGCACTATTCAGCCTCGTGGCGCTAATATCAGCCACAAGCTCCAGAAATAGAGAGTTTATTGGAATTCGGGCGACCTTCCCCTGTTGGGTCGCACCGGCTGCGCGGTCCTTCGGGTCGTGTTAGTGAGGGCCGCGCCAAGGCGTCCGAGCTTAGCGGCTCGGGCGCCTTGATTCATTCTNNGGTGCTGGGGCGTCCGGGCTTAGCGGCCCAGGCGTCTTGATTCATTCTGGGCGCTGGAGGTCCGGACCGAAACCCGCTCAGCTTTCCTTGAAGCCAACGCCCACGCTGGCGCGCGGTTGCTCCATCTCTGTGCTGGTGACCGGATAGGCGCAGTAATCCGCCGCATAGAATGCCGCCGGGCGGTGATTGCCCGAAAGGCCGATCCCGCCGAACGGTGCAGCGGACGATGCGCCGTTGGTCGGACGGTTCCAATTGACGATCCCGGCACGGATATTCGCCCAGAAACGGTTATATTGCTGCGGTGTCCCGCCCACCAGAGAGGCAGACAGGCCGAAGCGCGTGTTGTTCGCCTCGGCAATAGCCTCATCAAAATCATCGACCTTGATGACTTGCAGTAGCGGCCCAAACAGCTCGACATCGGGCCGTTCGGCCATTGCAGTTGTGTCGATGATCGCTGGTGAAACGAAGGGCAAATCGTTCTGCAAGCGCCGCATATGCTTGATCGCCTTGCCGCCATGCGACAGCAGATAGAGGAAGCTTTCGGCCAGCTGGTCGGCGGTATTATTGTCAATCACCGGGCCCATGAATGGGGCGGGTTCATCAAATGGGCCGCCGACAATGATGCGGTCGGCCAGCCGCTTGGTCTCTGCGATCACTTCATCATACATGCTCGCTTTGACGATGAGCCGCCGTGCTGCTGTGCAGCGTTGACCGGCGGTCGTGAAAGCGGACTGGATGATCAGCGCAGCAGCATCAGGCACCTTGGGCGTGTCCCACACCACGATGGGATTGTTGCCGCCCATCTCCAGCGCCAGGATCTTGCCCGGACTATTCGCTAGCTTGCGGTTAATAGCGATACCGACCTGCGCTGAGCCGGTGAACAGCACGCCGTCCACACCATCATGCGCCACCAGCGCCTTGCCTTCGTCCGGCCCACCGATCAGCAATTGCACCACGTCTTCGGGAATGCCGCAGCGATTGAACAGCTCGACCAGCTTCTCGCCGACCGCCGGGGTCTTTTCCGATGGCTTGAGGATAACCGTGTTGCCTGCAATCAGCGCGGGAACCATGTGGCCATTGGGCAGGTGAGCGGGGAAATTGTACGGGCCAAGCACCGCCATCACGCCATGCGGCTTGTGGCGCAGCGCGGCAGTGCCTTGCAGAGCGCTGTTGAGCTTGCGCTGTCCCGTACGCTCGGCATAGGCGTTGACCGAGATATCGACCTTGGCCATCACCGCCTCGACTTCGGTACGCGCTTCCCACAGCGGCTTACCCGTCTCGCGCGCAATCAGTTCGGCAAATTCATCCTGATCCTTGCGCACTTCATTGACGAAGCGGCGCATCAACTCGATCCGTTTGGTCAGGGGCAGCGCAGCCCATTTGGGCCAGGCGCGCCGCGCCTTGTTGACGATGGCGTTCACATTGCCATGCGCGCCGCGCCACAATTCGGCACCGGTTGCAGGTTCGAAGGAAATCAGTTCCTGAGAATTGGGCAAAAGTCGGTACTTTCGTTGCGGCTGCTTTCAGCCCCACTAACGCCACATGGGCGCGGGCGCAAAGCCATCACTGATATGTAAAACGCATGTGCCGTAGCGACAGGCCTGAAACTTGGACCCGTTCCGCAGCTACAAGAGCTACGAACGGGCCACAATCGATCAACAGGCGCCCAACCGGCGACCTTCGACAGCGAAGATCATGGTCATCGGCCCCATGCCCATGTCGCTCTCCATCACCATCCGCGTGCTGTAAGCCGTGGCGGTATAGGTGCCATCGGTTGTCATGTTCATCTCGCCTTGCGGACCGCGGCATTGGGCAGCCGAGTGAAGCACGCCGTCAGCCATACTGAATTCCGAATAGCTGCAATCGCCGCCCGTCTGATTGAACATCGTTTCCGGGCCCTGATCGATCTGTTCCTGTGTCACGCAAGTCTGCACGGTGATCCCGTCGCCCAGAGTGGAACGCATGATGTCCGCCATTCCTGGAGGGGCGTCAGGCCCCATCCGAATATCCTCAAGCTGGCTGACCGCTTCCCAATTGCCCGGCTCTATTGTTGTGGTGGACGATGTCAGCGCGACGGCTGACAGGCTGATTAGCAAGCGAAACATAATGCGAATTCCCCCTCAAGACATTCCCAACAGGCGCGAACTCTAGCGGAAAACTGACGGATTGGCAGCCTGTTGTTTTGCAGGCGGCGTCAGCCCCGATGTCCTGCGGGTTCGGGCGCATCGCCCAGCGCATCACCCATATCCCGGATTGCGGCCACCCTGGCCTGCAGCGGCTCCCAGTCATCGCGTTCGGCAATCGCGTCCCAGATTGTTTCAACCTCGTCGATCAGCATGGAGGCGGGGAGGTCTTGCGACCAATAGGGATGCTCGCTGTCTGTCGACTGGTAGCCTTCAAGCGCCTGCGCCAATGGCCCTTCTGCATCGCGTCCGCCGCGGTGCCGGTGGAAGAAAGCGTCCGGCCCTGTTTTGCTTTCGCGCATGGCGAGCTCTGCGGCTCCGACCAGAGCGGCGTCCTCTTCGTCTCCGCACTGTTCAACACCGAGCCGCCAGCAGAACCGCCGCATCATCGCCTGACCATACAGTGGCCCAAAGCGGTCGAGCGCGGCGATTAGCGGTTCTGATTCGGCCAGTGGTCGCAGGGCGATAGCCAATTGACCGAGGTTCCAGCGGATTGCTTCGGGTTGGCGGCCAAAGGCGTACAGCCCGGTCTGGTCGAAATAGGCAGCGGTAAATTGCGGCTCCCACTGCGGCAGCCAGCGCCAAGGGCCGTAATCGAAGCTCTCGCCGCTGATGTTCATATTATCCGTATTGAGCACGCCGTGGACAAAGCCTGCGACCATGTAGCTGGCGGCCAGATCGGCGAGGCGTTCGGCGACCTGATGCAGCAGGATCACGGCAGGCTCGTCGCGTCCAGGCGCATCCTCCGGGGGAGGCGGGCCGGGATAGGCTGCGAGGCAATAGTCGGCCAGCTGTGCCAGCGCCGCATCTTCCTCCAATGCCGTCAATCGCTGGAAGCTGCCGATACGAATATGTCCATGGCTTAGCCGCACCATGACCGCAGAGCGGGTTGGGCTAGGTTCATCATTGCGCCACAGCTCCTCGCCCGTCTCAACCACTGAAAGGGTCTTGGAGGTGTAGACGCCCTGCGCCTCCAGCATCTCGGTGGCGAGAATTTCCCGCACCGCGCCTTTCAGCGTCAGCCGTCCGTCGCCAGAGCGGCTGTATGGCGTGGTGCCGCTGCCCTTGGTGCCGCAGTCGAGCAGTCGCCCGGCGCCGTCGCGCATCTGCGCAAACAGAAAGCCGCGCCCATCGCCGATTTCGGGATTGTAGGTGCGGAATTGATGTCCGTGATATCGCAGCGCGAGCGGCTTGGGGAGGTTGTCCGGCAGCGACTCAAATTTTCCGAAGTGGGCGATCCATTCGGTATCGGACAGTTCGCCAAGGCCCACAGCCTTGTCCCACCGCGTGTTGCGAAAGCGCAATTGGTGCGCCGGGAACTGCGCCGCCTCCACTGGATCGGCAAGAAATTGCGCGATTTCGTTGATTTTCGTATCGGGACGATAGTCGGCAGGTTGCGGTTCGGCGCGCATCTGCCAATAGGTGGCCATAGGCACGGCCGACTGCAAGGTGGGCGTCAAATTGGGGAGCATTTGTGGGCCAAGCATCCACTCAGGACAAAAGCTGGCAGGATAAGAGCTGGGAAAGCGCTGACGGGCTGACCTTGCACTACCGCGATTATGCCGGACGCGATGATCGCCCGCCGATTCTGTGCATTCCCGGCCTCACCCGCAATGCCCGTGATTTTGAGCCCTTGGCCGATGCCTTTGCTGGCGAATGGCGCGTGATCGTGGTCGATCTGCGCGGGCGCGGAGAAAGCGATTATTCGAAGGACCCGCAGACCTACAAGCCGTCCACCTATGTCGAGGATATTGTTCGCTTGCTGGAAGAGGCGGGGCTGGAAAAAATTGTCGCTGTCGGAACCTCGCTCGGCGGGATCGTATCGATGCTGATGGCATTGCAGCACCCGGATCGCTTTGCTGGCGTCATGCTCAACGATATCGGACCCGATGTGGAGGAAGCCGGGCTGGACCGCATCCGCGATTATGTCGGCCAGGGTGGTAGCTATCCGACCTGGATGCACGCCGCCCGGGCGCTTCAGGAAACCAATGACGATGTCTATCCAGCCTATGAAATGCGCGACTGGCTCCGCTTTGCCAAGCGGATGATGGTGGTCGGCAATAGCGGGCGGATCAGTTTCGACTACGATATGAAGATCGCCGAGCCATTTCTTGCACCGCCGCCTGCGCCTGTCGATATGTGGCCCTTGTTCAAGGCCATGTCCGGCATGCCCGTGCTGACGCTGCGCGGCGAATTGTCGGACATTCTGGCGCCAGAGACGCTCAGCAAAATGCAGGCGGAAATGCCTGCAATGGAAGCCGTGACAGTGCCCGGTGTCGGCCATGCGCCTACGCTGGAAGAGCCCGAAGCGCAGCAGGCGATCGCGCAGCTTTTGGGACAGATCGCATGAGCGAGAAGGGAAAGGCGCCAAAAATTCTCCACCTGCATTCGACTTTCGATCCGGGCGGCAAGGAATTGCGCAATGTCCGGTTGATCAATGCCTGGGGCAAGGAGGTCGATCACGGAATCGTTTCGGGCGATCTGGACCGGCGCGGGGCAGCGCATATGATCGGCACTAAGCCGCGTATCAGCTGGCCCAAATTCCCCTCGCTAACGGGCAAGCCGACGCCGGGACGCTTGTTCAAACTGGCCAAGGCCATGGCCGGATATGACCTTATCTGCACTTACAATTGGGGCGCGATTGATGCGGTGATGGCGCACACCGTGTTCGCTGACACGTTCAAATTGCCGCCGCTGGTGCATCATGAAGACGGCTTCAACGAAGACGAGGCGCAGCG
>DFBR01000004.1:11974-12306 GCA_002367375.1 Erythrobacter sp. UBA3075
CGGCGCATCCCCAATGGGATCGACACCCGTGCCTATGCGGCGGCGCCCAAACGCAACATTTTGCCCGGCCTGCTGAAGCATAAGAGTGAATTTTGGATCGGTTCACTAGCGGGGCTGCGCAA
This sequence comes from Erythrobacter sp. UBA3075, assembly GCA_002367375.1. Classification (GTDB taxonomy): domain Bacteria; phylum Pseudomonadota; class Alphaproteobacteria; order Sphingomonadales; family Sphingomonadaceae; genus Alteraurantiacibacter. The sequence goes on from DFBR01000004.1 coordinate 12,097, forward strand.
GGTCAAGCAGCTGGACATGCTGGTCGCTGCCATGGCGCGCTTGCCGGCCGAGTGGCAATTGGTAATCGCAGGCGAGGGCCCCGAGCGCGAGGCGCTGCTGGCGCAGGCAGAGGCGCTTGGTTTGGAAGACCGCGTGCATTTGCCCGGCTTTGTGTCTGAGCCGCAGAAGCTGATCGGCCATTTCGATATCTTCGCACTTTCCAGCCATTC
>DFBR01000004.1:12481-17095 GCA_002367375.1 Erythrobacter sp. UBA3075
GAGGAGTTTGACGAGAAGCGCATGATCGACCGTTATCGCGCTTTGTATTGGGGTTTGATGGACAAATACCCGCGATCCAGCGCCTCACCGGCGCAGACCGAGGCTTAAGCCAGCATTCACCGGGGCGGGGACACATCCGCCTCTTCGATTGAAATGCGTGGGCTTACCGCCTAACAGCGCAGCCTGAATTGTCGAAACCGCAACACAAGAAACACACCTTGGCTCAACCACCCACCATTACAAACCAGTCCCCCGGGGACGAAAAAGACAACAAGCCCGATGCGGAGCAGGAAATGCTCATGCGCGAGGTGGACGAGGCCGTGCGCCAGGATGAGGTCAGCACATTCGCGAAGAAATATGGCTGGCCGCTGGGCATTGCTTTCGTCGTCGCGATCGCGGGCTATGGCGGCTTTCTGCTGTGGCAAAACCAGACCGAATCCGCACGGGCAGAACGCTCGGAAGAACTGGTCTTGGCGATGGATGAGCTTGATGCGTCCAATCTCGGCATTGCCGATCTTGAACTGAGCGAGCTTTCGCAGGGTGATGATGGCGCGGCTGCTGCGGCTGCGATGCTGCGCGCCGGAATTGCCATCGAGCAGGAGCGCACAGCCGAGGCTGTTGAGTTGTTCGACCAAGTTGCGAACAATTCCGAATTGCCGCCGGAGATGCGTGATATCGCTGCGATCCGTTCTGTCAGCGTGCAATATGATGAGCTTGATCCGCAGGCCGTGATCGATCGCATCGGTCCGCTGGCGCAGGCCGACAATCCCTATTTTGGCAGCGCCGGGGAATTGGTGGCGCACGCCTATCTGGCGCAGGGCAAGCCCGAACAGGCGGGTCCGTTGCTGGTCTCGCTCGCGCAAAATGAGGATGTGCCGCAATCGATTCGCGGGCGCACTCGCCAACTTGCCGGAGCGCTCGGCTTTGACGCTATCGAAGATGTCGATGCCGCGCTTACGGAAATTACCGGCCAGGAACCCGCCGACGCGCCTGAGGGCGCAAGTGTCGAGCTGGTAGAATGATTTCGAACGGACATTTCATGAAGAACACCGAAACTCGCAATTTCTCTCGCTTCCTGCTGCCTGCGCTCGCGCTTGCCGCCTCGCTCGCACTGACAGGCTGCGAAACGCTTGGCCTTGGCGGTGGCGGCGATGACGAGGAAGACACGCCAACGGTGGGCAATCGCGTGCCGATCCTGTCGCGCATCGCAACAGAGATCGTTGCCGATCCCGCGCTGGCGAACGTTGCAGTGGTGGTGCCGCCGGCACAGAGCAATGCCAGCTGGCCGCAGGCTGGCGGCAATGCAGCAAAGGTTTCAGGTCATGTGACATTGTCCACTACGCCGACGCGCGCGTGGACGGCTTCCATCGCCGGTACGACCAACACCCGCCGCCTCGCTGCCGCTCCCGTTGTGGCAGATGGCATGGTGGTCGCAGTCGATACTGGCGCGACGGTCCACGCTTTCGATGCGCAGAGCGGCGCAGTGCGCTGGCGCCACCGGATTGCCGTGGAGAGCGATCTGGAAGATGCGACGTTCGGCGGCGGCGCAAGCTATGATAGCGGCCGTGTCTACGCCACCAATGGCGTGGGTGATGTGGTTGCGCTCGATGCGGCGACGGGCGCTGAAATCTGGCGCGTGAAGCCAGGTGGCCCGCTGCGCGGCGCACCGACGGTGGCGTTCAATTCCGTATTCGTGATGACGCAGGACAACCAGATTTTCGCATTGTCGACCGACGATGGCGAAATCGTATGGCAGAAAGCTGCCGCCAGCGGTCAGCAGGGCGTGTTCGGCGTGGCGGCTCCCTCCGCCGGGCAGGGCACGGTTCTGGCAGGCTTCTCTTCGGGAGAGCTGGTTGCCTATCGTTACGAAAATGGCCGCGAATTGTGGTCTGACGCGCTCGCCCGCACGTCGATCTCGACGCAGGTTGGCACGCTGACCGATGTCGATGCCGATCCGATTATCGATCAGGGGCGCGTATACGCATTGGGGCAGGGCGGCCGGATGGCGGCCTATGAATTGCTCAGCGGCCAGCGCATCTGGGAATTGACCCTTGCAGGCATTTCCACGCCGACCATCGCTGGCGAATGGGTCTTCACGCTGACAGACGATGCCCGCATCCTCGCGATCCAACGCAACACCGGACGCATCCGCTGGATGACCCAGCTGGAGCAATGGCGCGATGCCGAGGACCGCGAAGGCCCGATCTTCTGGACCGGCCCGGTGCTCGCCAGCAACCGTCTGTGGATCGCCAGCTCGCGCGGATACGTTAAATCGGTCGATGTAATGACCGGCGAAGTCGCCGATTTCACACGGCTGGACGATGGCGTTTCGCTGCCGCCCGTGGTGGCGAACGATACGATGTACATCCTCGACGATAGCGGCCGCATTACCGCCTGGCGCTAAGCCTGATTAACCTCGCCGCGCGGCAGCGTCTCGCTGGCGGGACACGGGTTGTGCTCGTTACCCGGGCTTTAACCGTTCCGCGCTAACACGCGTGTTCTATGAGCGCGTATATGCAATCCGGCTCGCGGCTACCTGCCAGCGATGTGTCCCCGTGGGTTGGCCTTGTCGGCCTCGTCACGCTACTCAGTTATATCGCTTTCGCGCGCTATTTCCCTGAAATAGCTGGACTATTGGGTTATCCCGATCAGTTCGGGCGGCTTTCCGGCCCCTATTCGGCGATGACCGCCATGGTGCTGACCGGCACCGCGATGGCGGCTTGGTCGGTATTTGTCGAGAAAGTGCATCGCAATCCCTCGACCGGGATCGACTGGGATAATCGCCGCCCGATATCCGAAATTGTCGATATCTCCATCACCAAGCTCGCGGGGCTGTGGGCCACATGGTTCATCATCGGCGGGCTGTATTGCCTTGGTCGCTGGTATTGGGACGGAGCCTATCTGTTCGCCATGCAGGTGCTGGGCGCGGCGATCATTCCGCTGGTCGTGCTGTCCGTCCCCTATGTGATCTGGATCGACCGGGTGATGGTCAACCCGCGCGATCATTCGTGGCATTTTGGTGCCATGCTGATCGGGCGGGAAGCCTATGACAATGAAGAGATCAAGAAGCACTGGCGCAGCTGGGTTATCAAAGGCTTCTTCACCGCCTTTATGATCTCCATCATCCCCATTGGTTTCGCCACCGTGGTTGACGCCAGTGTGGCCGAGATTCTCAGCGACCCGGTGCGATTGGGCGTGCTCTCATTTGAACTGTTGTTCGTAATTGACGTGCAGATCGGAACCGTTGGATATCTGCTCACCTTCCGCCCACTCGATGCACATATTCGCAGCGGCAATCCCTTCCTTGCCGGATGGATTGCAGCGCTTGCCTGCTATCCCCCGCTCGCCTGGGGGTTGCTGGGCAACATCATCAATTATGACGTGAACACGGCCGACTGGGCCTATTGGTTCGCTGATTATCCTGCGCTGCTGTGGATATGGGCGGCGTGGCTCGTGTTCCTGACTGCGATTTACGCTTGGGCGACATTTGCGTTTGGCATTCGTTTCTCCAACCTGACCTACCGCGGCGTCATCACCAACGGGCCATATCGCTACACCCGTCATCCGGCCTATGTGTCGAAGAACCTGTTCTGGTGGAGCTCTACCATGCCGTTCCTCGTCACCAGCTCATCCATGGTCGATATGATTCGCAACACGGCTTTCATCGCAATCGTCAGCGGCATCTACTACTGGCGCGCGCGCACGGAAGAGGCGCATCTGCTGCTGGAAGATGAGAAATACCGCGAATATTACGACTGGATGCAGGAAAACGGCGTGATCACGTCGCGGCTTGCACGGCTGCTGCATTGGGCCAATCCGCGCAAAGGCAATGGTCTGCAGCCCCAGCCTGCAGAATAGGTCTCAGGCCCCCGCATTTCCGACAACAAAACACGCCGCTGCCACCAGCGCGCCGGCCAGGCGATTGGAGCGGAAACGGGCAAGCGGATTGTCGCCATTAGCCGGATCGAGCGTCACCACTTGCCACAGCAAATGCACCGCCACCGGAGCAAGCGCGAGCAGGGCCAGCGCATCCCCGCGCAGCAGCCAGAAGGCGAGCATCCACGATCCCAGTGCCAGCGTGTAGAAAAGCGCCACGCCGCTCTTCACATGCCCATCCAGCCGCAGGGCAGAGCTTTTGATGCCGACGAGCGCATCATCCTCCCTATCTTGCAACGCGTAGATCGTGTCGTAACCAATGGTCCAGCACGCCGCGCCGGCATAAAGCGCCAGCATCACCGCCAGATTGTCGCCGCGCATGGCAGTCCAGCCGACCAGCACGCCCCAATTGAACACCAGACCCAGCCACGCCTGCGGCCACCATGTGATGCGCTTCATAAAGGGATAGGCGGCGACCAACAGCAGGCTCCCCAGCGCCACCAGCTGCGCGCTCAGCCGCAATTGCAGCAGCACGACCAACCCGACAAGGCACAGCGCCACCAGCCACACCCACGCCGCGCGCAGGCCTACCCTGCCGCTGGCGAGCGGACGATTGGCAGTGCGGGCAACGCTCTTGTCGAGGTCGCGATCAACAATGTCATTATAGACGCAGCCTGCCGAGCGCATGGCGACCGCACCAAGGAAAAACCACGCCAGCAAGGCCCATTGCGCGCCTGC
>DFBR01000066.1:0-1412 GCA_002367375.1 Erythrobacter sp. UBA3075
GCGCGCTGGCGGTGAATTGCCCGGTCCCATCCTTACGCCTGCGTTGCTGGACCTCGTGCGCAAGGCGCGGCAGAGTGGACGGCGCATTTCACGCGCATTTCGGGCGCAGGATTCGGTCGAAAAAATATCTGCCTGGGCTGAAGTCATTCCAGGCAAGGCTGGGACCATTATCGAAATCAGCGCGTGGGCGGCGGAAGACTTAACTCCTGAAGCGGGGGCTGCAGATGAAGGCCAACGTCTTACGTTGGTGCGCCATCTCGCTGGTCTGTCGGCGCGGCTTGGATCGGAGCAGGAGCTGCTGACAGTCGACTGGAGCGCGCCTGATCTGGATGTGTTGGGAGCAGCAATGTTGGCAGGCGTTGGCCAGCCATGGACCGATTTCGCCGCACCTGAAGGCAACAGCCATCGTCAACCCATGCATTGGCGGCTGCTGGACGGGGTCAAGGTTACGGTGGCGGATTCGCCGCGCGAATGGGCAGTGCAACTTGTCCCGCTAGGTCGCCGTGAAGCGGGCAGTGACGGATTCGAACTCTATCTTGTTCCCGACAAGCCACTTCCTGAAAGTGTGCCGGAGAGCTCGCGCAAGCCGGATCGTTCGGCGGGTATCGGGCGCGATATCGCTCCTGTGCTGCGTCAACCGGTCAGCCGCATCATTGCCAATGCAGAGACAATCCGCACCCAGCTCGCTGGTCCGCTGGCTGAAGAATACAGCAATTATGCCGCCGATATCGCTTCAGCGGGTGAGCATTTGCTGGCTTTGATCGATGACCTTACAACGCTGGAAATGGTCGAGGATGAGGAGTTCGCTCCGGCACCCGACAATATCGACCTTGCCGATGTTGCCCGCCGTGCTGCAGGAATTCTCGGTGTCCGCGCCCGGGATCGCGGGATCGTTCTAGATGCGCCGAATGAGGACGAAAGCGTGCCTGCGATCGGTGAATTCCGTCGGACTTTGCAGGTTCTGCTCAACCTTGTCGGCAACGCCATCCGCTATTCTCCGGAAGGTGGACAGGTTTGGATCAGCGTCGAGCAAGTGGATGGTCGCGCCCGGGCCATTGTGCTCGATCAAGGCGAGGGACTGTCCGAAGATGAGCAGGCCAAGGTGTTCGCCAAATTCGAACGTCTTGGTCGCAGCGGAGACGGCGGATCAGGACTTGGGCTCTACATCTCGCGCCGCTTGGCGGAAGCGATGGATGGTAGCCTGACAGTCAACAGCGTGAAGGGGCAGGGCGCCCGCTTCACGCTGGAAATTCCGGCTGATCCCGAGGGCTAAGCCCCCCGACAATCAACTACCGCTGGTCGACCGGCACGTAATCGCGCTGCGTCGGCCCGGTGTAGAGCTGGCGCGGACGACCGATGACCTGACCGGGATCGGAAATCATCTCGTTCCACTGTGCGACCCAGCCCACGGT
>DFBR01000066.1:1492-2046 GCA_002367375.1 Erythrobacter sp. UBA3075
TCCTGGAAATACGGATCGCTCAGGGCGAGTTCTTCCAGTCGCAGCGCGGTTTCAAATACCGGGTCCTTGACCTGCAAGGCGTCGAACACCTCGCGCACCGTCTTTTGCATGACGGTCGCGCGCGGATCGTAATTCTTATACACACGGTGACCAAAGCCCATCAGGCGGAATGGATCGTTCTTGTCCTTGGCACGCTCGATATAGTGTGGAATCTTGTCCGGCGTACCGATCTCGCGCAGCATGTTGAGCGCCGCCTCATTCGCGCCGCCGTGCGCCGGTCCCCACAGGCAGGCAATGCCCGCAGCAGTACAGGCAAAGGGGTTAGCGCCGGACGAACCAGCAAGCCGAACAGTCGAAGTCGAAGCATTCTGTTCATGGTCGGCGTGGAGGATGAAAATCCGGTCCATCGCCTTTTCCACTTCGGGAACGACTTCATATTCCTCGGCTGGCACGCCAAAGGTCATGCGGAGGAAATTGCCCGTGTAACTCAGCGAGTTATCAGGCTGCATGAATGGCTGGCCAACTGCATATTTGTAAGCCCATGCCGCAATGGT
>DFBR01000066.1:2095-7126 GCA_002367375.1 Erythrobacter sp. UBA3075
TGCGCATCACGGCGGAAGCCCTGATAGAACTGACGCAGCTGGTCATGCAGCATGGTGTGACGGGTGATCGTATTATTGAAGTCGTCGAGTTCAACCTTGTCAGGCAACTCGCCATTCAGCAGCAGATAGCTCACTTCCATGAAGCTGGAATGCTCTGCCAATTGGCCGATGGGATAACCCCGGTGCAGCAGCACGCCTTCCTGACCATCGATGAAAGTCAGCGCGCTTTCGCAGCTGGCGGTCGACTTATAGCCTGGATCGAAGGTGAACTTGCCGGTTTTGCCATAGAGCTTGCGGATATCGATGACATCCGGTCCGCAGCTTCCCTCCAGTGTGGGGAAGTCAAAATTATCGCCGCCGACTGCCAGTTCTGCCTGCTTGTCCGCCAATGGGGTTCTCCTTAAAAATACAAGATTTGTAATTGGCCTGTCAGGCCGCCGCCTGCGCGTTGATCCGCGCGAGACTTTCCTCCCTACCGAGGAGGACGAGCACATCGAAAATTCCGGGCGAGGTGGTTTGCCCTGTGAGCGCCGCGCGAAGCGGCTGCGCAAGTTTGCCAAGGCCAAGCCCCAGCTCCTCTGCATATGCTTTCAGATTGGCCTCCAGCGCCTCAATTGTCCAGTGCGTTTCCGCCCCTAGCCGTGCTGAAATAGACGAAAGTCTGATCCGCGCCTCCTCATCGAGAAGGCCAGCGGCCTTTTCGGTCATTTCGAGAGGCCGGGTCTTGAACAGGAACGCGGCCCCGTCGGCCAATTCATTCATGTCCCGCGCCCGGGTTTTCAGCACCGGCATGGCCTGCGTAAGCAGCTCAACATCAGCCTGTGCGCCAATCCGTTCTGCAGCCAGCTTGGCAAGGCGGGCATCATCCGCCTCACGAATATAATTGCCGTTCATATTCAACAGCTTCTTGATGTCGAAGCGGCTTGGGCCTTTGCCCACGGCATTGATATCGAACAGCGCGATGGCCTCTTCCCGGCTAAATTCCTCCTGATCGCCATGGCCCCAGCCGAGCCGCAGCAGGTAATTGAACAAAGCTTCGGGAAGAATGCCCAGCTCATCACGGTAGGCATCGACACCCATTGCGCCATGGCGTTTTGACAGCTTGGCCCCGTCATTTCCGTGGATCAGCGGGACATGCGCATAAATCGGGCGCTCCCAGCCATCTTCCACGCCTTGCATGGCATCAATCACCTGAATTTGGCGGAAAGCATTGTTCAAATGGTCGTCGCCGCGAATGATATGGGTGCAACCCATGTCCATGTCGTCCACCACGACTGCGAGCATGTAGGTCGGCGAGCCATCGGCGCGCAGCAGGATGAAGTCATCGATCTCACGATTGTCGACCTTCACGCGGCCCTGCACGGCATCTTCGATCACCGTTTCACCGCCTTCGGGTGTTTTGATGCGGATGGTGAAGGGCGCTCCTGCGGATGCCTCAGCGGGATCGCGATCACGCCACCGCCCATCATACCGCATGGGCTGCTTGGCGGCGCGTTGTGCTTCGCGCATTTCGGCCAGTTCCTCTGACGTGGCGAAGCATTTGTAAGCCTTGCCTGCGGCCAGCAGCTTTTCGGCGACCTCTGTGTGACGCGGTGCGCGTTCGCTCTGGAACACGGTGTCGCCATCGAATTCCAGCCCCAGCCAGTCCAGCCCGTCGAGGATCACATCGATGGCCTCCTGGGTGGAGCGCTGTTTGTCTGTATCTTCGATCCGCAGCAGCGCCTTGCCACCAAAGTGGCGGGCATAAAGCCAGCTGAACAGGCCGGTGCGGGCATTGCCGATATGCAGGAAACCGGTGGGAGAAGGCGCAAAGCGCGTCACCACAGGCCGACTGCCACCGCCGCAATTGCCTTCAGAGCTTGCCATAACTGCCTGTTTCCTGTCCTATACCTGCATGGCAACGCGGCTGCCGCCTTTGGTTCCGCTAGGGGACGACGATCGTGATGTTGCGTTGCAGCACACGCCTTGGCGAAAGCGTGCCTCTTTGTCCAGCATCGCGGACGCCGCCGACGCATTTCTCGCCGGTGCCGGGTTTGACCGCGGCCCGTGGATGGCAGTGATCCTTGCTGCGGGTATCGGCGCGTGGTTTGTCTTGCCAACTGCGGCTGCATGGATGGCGTGCCTTGCGGGTGGGCCGTTGTTGGCGCTAGCCGCGCTCGCAAAATGGAAGGGCCGAGTGGACCGCACCCACCTTGTCACTGCGCTGGTGGCGTGCGGAGTGCTGTTTTCTTTCGGCGCCGGTCTGATTTGGGCGCGCTCTGCCCTTGTCGGTGCCGAGGCGTTTGAGCGGCCCATGTCCGAGATAGTCGAAGGGCGCGTTCTGGAACGCATCGAGCAGCCTGCACAGGATCGCATCCGTCTGGTCCTGGCAATTCGCAGCCCCGAAGATGACCAGCCGGTGCGGATCAGAGTCAACGTTCCGCTCGATCAAGCAACGCCGGAAATGGGCGAGGGCGCTCTTGTCCGGGCTCAGGCGCGGCTCATGCCACCTGCTGCTCCTATGCTGCCGGGCGGATACAATTTCGCGCGCCGGGCGTGGTTTGACGGGTTGGCAGCAACGGGCAGCCTGCAAGGCGACATTGAAGTTATCGAACCCGCGCCACCGGACGAGGCATTTATCGCCAGCGTGCAGCGCCGCCTGTCTTCCCATGTTCGCGGGGAGCTGGAAGGATCAGCTGGCAGCATCGCCGCAGCCTTCGCCAGCGGAGATCGCGGAGCTATTTCCGAAGCGGATGAAGATGCCATGCGCGATGCTGGGTTGACACACCTGCTGTCGATCAGCGGCTTGCATGTAAGCGCGGTGATCGGTGCAGCCTATCTGCTTGCGATTAAGTTGCTCGCCTTGTGGCCATGGCTGACGTTGAGAGTGCGTTTGCCGGTAACAGCCGCTGCTGTCGCGGCGCTGGCAGGAATATCCTACACACTATTAACCGGCGCACAGGTGCCGACAGTGCGCAGCTGTATCGGCGCGCTGCTGGTGTTGATCGCGCTAGCATTAGGCCGTGAGCCACTGTCTCTACGTATGGTCGCGGCTGCTGCGGTGGCGGTGCTGTTCGCTTGGCCCGAAAGCCTTGTCGGACCTAGCTTCCAGATGAGTTTTTGCGCCGTGATAGCCATCGTCGCGCTCCACAATGCAGAGCCGGTGAAGCACTTCCTTGCCCCGCGTGAGGAGAGCTGGTTTACGCGCCTTGGTCGGCGGACACTCATGCTGCTCATTACAGGCCTAGTGATCGAAATCGCGCTCATGCCAATCGTGCTCTATCATTTTCACCGCGCGGGCGTTTACGGCGCACTCGCCAATGTGGTCGCAATTCCACTGGTTACCTTCATTTCGATGCCGCTGATCGCTATCGCGCTGCTGTTCGACAGTGTCGGAGCGGGAGCACCGTTCTGGTGGCTTGCCGGCAAGTCGTTAGACCTGCTGGTGGGAATTGCGCACTTCACCGCCAGTCAGCCCGGCGCGGTAAAATTGATTCCGCAGATGACTTTGCCAACCGTGTTGCTGTTCGTGACTGGAGGCCTGTGGCTGGCGCTGTGGAAGGGCGGGGCGCGGCTGCTCGGATTCGCACCCGCCGCTGTGGCAGCAATGTTGCTTGCCGCCACTCCAATCCCCGACATCCTGATTTCCGGCGATGGGCGCCATGTTGGCATAACGGGTGAAGATGAGCGCCTGCTGGTCCTGCGCGATACCCGCAGTTCCTTCACGCGCGACAATTTGCTCGAACTGGCCGGTGTCGAGGGCGAGCCCATGCCGATTGAAGACTGGCCCGGCGCCGAGTGCAGCCCCGATTTCTGCGCGATCACCGTTGTCAGAGGCGGGCGCGATTGGCACATTCTCATGAGCCGTAGCCGGGATATCGTTGCAGAACGTGCGCTCGCCGCCGCCTGTGAGAGATCCGACATTGTTGTGTCTGACCGCTGGCTGCCGCGCAGCTGCGAACCGCGCTGGCTCAAGGCTGATGCGCGAATGCTGTCAATGACTGGCGGCCTAGCGATTGACCTGGAAGGCGAAACCATCCGCACCGTGGCAGAGGCCGAGGGCGATCATGGCTGGTGGCGCGGGCGGCGGGAAGACTGAGTCACCCCGCGCTCCACCGCAACGATTGCCCTACGCCGCTCAGTGATACCTGCGCAGAAGTCCTGCGAGCTTGCCCTGCACCTCGACTTGGCTGTCCGCATACACTTGCGGATCATAGGTCGCATTGGCCGGGTCGAGCCGGATATTGCCGCCATCGTGGAACAGATATTTCAGCGTTGCTTCCTCGCCATTGACGAGTGCAACCACAATATCGCCATCACGCGCTGTGTCGGCCTTCTTCACGAGAGCGAAGTCGCCATCGAAAATGCCAGCCTCGACCATGGAGTCTCCCGACACTTCGAGTGCGTAGTGCTCTCCGCTGCCGAGCAGCGCAGCCGGAACGGGGAGGGTCTGACTGTCTTCCAACGCTTCGATCGGAACACCGGCCGCGATCCTGCCGTGGAGCGGGATCTCAATGACATCATTGGCGGGTTCAGGTCTAGCTGCGGGGGTCGCAGTCGCCTTGGCAACAGGATCATTGCCCGCAAGGTTTTCCGGCATCTTGACGACTTCCAGCGCACGGGCGCGATTGGGCAGGCGTCTGATAAATCCGCGTTCTTCCAAAGCCGAGATCAGGCGGTGAACGCCCGATTTGCTCTTCAGATCAAGCGCCTCTTTCATTTCCTCGAAGCTGGGCGAGATGCCCGTGTCTTCGAGGCGGCGATTGATGAAAAGCAGCAATTCATGTTGTTTGGCGGTCAACATCGGCCTGTCCCTCACTTCAGATGTTCCACTATAGGAACGAATAAAGAACAAGTATGAAACAGATTCGCCAAAGTCAAGCAATACCGCCATTCTGGAGCGGATTGGTCCAAGACGCCGAAGGAATCTTCAGCCGGAGGTGTCTGACGACGTGCCAGTCGCCGCTCTTGCCTCCGGTCTTGGCGAGCAGTCGAACGTGTTCGATCTCCATGCCCTTTTCCAAAGCCTTGGCCATGTCGTAAATGGTCAGG
>DFBR01000036.1 GCA_002367375.1 Erythrobacter sp. UBA3075
GATACAAATGCCTTTCAGGAGAGATATGTGAGCGCCGATGACCACAGCGAAGAACGCGAATTGAAAGACCACAAGTTCTATCACGCCGACAGCGAAGCCAAATTCGCTGACTCAATCCCGCAAGATACGCCGCAGACGCGCCACCCGGCCTATAAGCTGGCTTTCCGCGATACTGACTTCCTGCTGCGCGAAGAATTGCGCCCGGTTCGCTTCCAGCTTGAATTGCTCAAGCCTGAAATGCTGCTGGAAGAAGCCGGCGTTGGCTCAACGCTGGTGATGTATGGTTCGGCCCGCATTCCCTCGCCCGAAGAGGCGGAGAATGTCATCAAGGCAGCCGAGAACGGCACTGAATATGAACAGCTGGTTGCGCGCAATCTGGCGGCCAAGTCCAAATATTACGAAGAAGCTTACAAGCTGGCCAAGCTGGCAGGCGAGAAGGCGATCATCGAAGATGGGCACCGCCAATTCGTCGTGTGTTCGGGTGGCGGCCCCTCGATCATGGAAGCTGCCAACAAGGGTGCCAGCGATGCGGGCGCAGAGAGCATCGGGCTTAACATCATTCTGCCGCATGAACAGGCGCCCAATTCCTACGTCACGCCGTACCTGTCGCTGAACTTCCACTATTTCGCGCTGCGCAAAATGCACTTCCTGATGCGCGCCCGCGCAGTGGCCGTTTTCCCCGGCGGATTTGGCACGTTTGACGAAACCTTCGAACTGCTGACTCTGATCCAGACCGGTAAGATGAAGCCCATTCCAATCCTGCTGTTCGGCAAAACCTTCTGGGAGCGGGTCGTCAATCTGGAAGCGATTGCCGAAGAAGGCACGATTTCCAAAAAGGATCTCGACCTCATCACCTGGTGTGAAACTGCTGAAGAAGGCTGGGCTGCGATTTCTGCATTTTACGAATTGGATCGGTAGCCGCAGCAAATTGGCTCATGGGAAAAGCTACAAGATGAGCACGCCCGTCGCTCAAGATACGTTTATCCTGACCCTGTCCTGCATGGACCGGGTTGGCATCGTTGCGGCTGTCACCGGGCACCTCGCCAGCATTCAGGGCTTTATCCTCGACAGCCAACAATATGCCGATCTTGATGCCGGGAGTTTCTTCCTGCGGCTGGAATTCAAATCCGCAGGGGACGATTTTCCGCACACGCTGGAAGAGCTGCGCGCTGGGCTGGAGCCGATCGCGCGGCAATTCGATCTGGATTGGGAGCTGTTGCCGAGTTCCCATACTCCCAGGCTGTTAATCGCGGTTTCCAAGGGCAGCCATTGCCTCAACGATCTGCTGCACCGCTGGAAGACGGGCAATCTGCCCATCGACGTGGCCGGTGTCGTTTCGAACCATCCCGATTTGCGCGACCTGACCGAATGGCACGGTGTGCCCTATCATTACCTTCCTGTGGAGCCAGACCAGCGCGCCGAGCAGGAGCAGGAACTGCTGTCAATCTTCGAAGAAAGCGGCGCCGATTACCTCGTCCTTGCCCGCTATATGCAGGTGCTATCGCCCGAACTTGTCGAGCAACTCGCGGGCAAGTGCATCAACATTCATCACAGCTTCCTACCCAGCTTCAAGGGTGCGCGACCGTATCTGCGAGCGCAGGAACGCGGTGTGAAGCTGATCGGCGCAACCGCCCATTTCGTGACCAGCGATCTGGATGAAGGGCCGATCATCGAACAGGATGTCGAGCGCGTGGATCACCGCGCAACGGAGCGCGACCTGGCAAGGATCGGGCGGGATATTGAAGCGCGGGTGCTGGCGCGCGCGGTGCGCTGGACAGCCGAGCGCCGGGTGTTTTTGAATGGCGCGCGGACGGTCGTGTTCCGGTGATCGGTCTGGAGGGCGCTGAGCGACCAGAGCGCTGGTTCAGCGCACCGCCTGATGTCCCAGCGGGCCGTTGCCAAATCCGAACCCCGGCGCGGCCTTCAATGCCTCTCGCACAAATTTGCGCGCCTCTGCGACAGCTTCTTCCAGCGTAAGCCCAAGCGCCAGATGTGTCGCTATGGCGCTGGAGAGCGTGCAACCGGTGCCGTGGGTGTGCTTGGTCACGATGCGCGCTTCGCTCCACACGGTGTCTTCCAAGCCGGGGCGCACAAGGCGGTCTTCGACCATCGGGCCATCGGCATCGCCGCCCTTGGCAAGATAAGCCACATTCCGCTCCGCCATGCCCGCTGCGCCGCCCATTGCTGCCAGTTCAGGCACATTGGGGGTGGTGAGCGTCGCCAATTCCATCAGCCACTCGAACACCTCCACCGTTGCCGGGTCCGCCAGCACCGATCCGCTGGTGGCTACCATGACGGGATCGAATACAATCGGGCAGGGCAGATCTTCCAGCCGGTCCGCCACAACTTCAGCGATATCCGCGCTGCCGAGCATGCCGATCTTCACGGCGTCGACGCCGATATCCTCAAGGCAGGCATCCATCTGCGCTGCAACAAAGTCAGGCGACATCGCCTCCACCGCGTGGACGCCGCGCGTGTTCTGCGCCGTGAGCGCAGTGATGGCAGTCATCGCATAGCCGCCGAGCAGGGTGATGGTCTTGATGTCGGCCTGAATGCCCGCACCGCCTGAGGAGTCCGACCCGGCAATGGCGATGATGCGGGGCGGGCGCTTGCTCACGCTTTGAATTTCCGCTCCGTGCTCGCCGGGTACTTTTCAAGCAAGTCGCGCGAGCGCGTCGGGCGGTCGAGCAATTCGCCGCCGCAATTGGGGCAGATATCGTCCAGCGTAGCGGCACATTTCGCGCAGAATGTGCATTCAAAGCTGCAAATGAATGCGCCGGGAAGGTCGGCTGGCAGATCCGCGCCGCAGCGTTCGCAATCGGGGCGCATGTGCAGCATCAGATCGCCTTGGTCACCGCTTCGCAAATGTCGTCCACCATGCGGTTGACCTGCGCTTCATCATCGCCTTCCGCCATCACGCGGACGAGCGGTTCTGTGCCTGACTTGCGAATCACCAGCCGACCGCTGCCACCCAGTTCGCCCTCTGCCGCAGCGATGACGTCTTTCACGCTTTGGGCCTCCAGCGGGTCGGCATCTTCATAGCGCACATTCTTCAGCACTTGCGGGACGGGATCGAAGACATGCAGCAATTCGCTGGCCGGTTTGCCAGTGCGCACCATGGCGGCGAGCACTTGCAGCGCGGCCACTGTGCCATCGCCCGTGGTGGCGTGATCGAGCAGAATCATGTGGCCAGACTGTTCGCCGCCGACATTGTACCCGCCTGCCTTCATCGCCTCGAGCACATAGCGGTCGCCCACTTTGGTGCGCACGAGTTCCAGCCCTTGGCCTTGCAGAAAACGCTCCAGTCCGAGATTTGACATGACTGTCGAAACGACGCCGCCGCCACGCAGCAGGCCGCGTTTTGC
The DNA here is from genome assembly GCA_002367375.1 of Erythrobacter sp. UBA3075. GTDB lineage: Bacteria > Pseudomonadota > Alphaproteobacteria > Sphingomonadales > Sphingomonadaceae > Alteraurantiacibacter. The sequence goes on from DFBR01000036.1 coordinate 3,366, forward strand.
CCAGCGGCTGCCGATCAGCGCCATGATCTGATCGCCGTCGACCTCATGGCCCTTTTCATCGATCACGATCAGCCGGTCGGCATCGCCATCGAGCGCGATGCCGATATCCGCGCCTTCTTCGACTACGCGCGCCTTGATCGCATCCAGGGCAGTGGAGCCGACGCCATCGTTGATGTTCTTGCCATTGGGCTCCACGCCCATGGCGATGACTTTCGCGCCCAATTCCCAGATCGCGGTAGGCGTCACATTGTAAGCTGCACCATTGGCGCAATCGACAACGATCTTCAGCCCGTCGAGCCGCAGCTCTTCGGGCAGAGCACGTTTGACCGCGTGGATGTAGCGCCCGCGTGCATCTTCGATCCGGCGTGCGCGGCCAATGGCATCACCTTCGGCCAGCGTCTGCTCGACCTGCATCGCAGCTTCGATGGCTTCCTCGTCAGCGTCCGACAATTTGAACCCATCGGGGCCGAACAGCTTGATGCCATTGTCGGGATAGGCGTTGTGGCTGGCGGAAATCATGACGCCGATATCGGCGCGCATTTCGCGGGTGAGCAGCGCAACTGCCGGAGTGGGCAAAGGCCCGGTCATGATCACATCCATGCCAACACTGGTGAATCCTGCGACCAGCGCGTTTTCCATCATATAGCCCGACAGGCGCGTATCCTTGCCTATCACCACCCGGTGTTTGTGATCGCCGCGCACAAAGTGGCTGCCTGCTGCTTGGCCCACATTCATGGCGATGGCGGCATTAAGTTTCTTGCCGTTGGCGCGGCCACGAATGCCGTCTGTGCCGAAATAGGTGCGTCCCATGTGTCTCTCTTGCCCTCGGTGCGATGCCGCGCTTCAATGCCGCCTTGCGCCCATATTGTCACGCCTCAACCGGCACGGCAGGGTTGTGATCAGAATTTCAGCTCGTAAATGCAACTACACCGCGCCTCAGGCGTTGCCACTGCAAGACCCGATTATCACTCACTGGAAGGACGACCTCACTATGGCTATCACACTTATGCCGCTGCCTTACGATGCCGAAGCGATTGCACCTGCGATCACCGCAGAAACATTCAGCTACCATCACGGCAAGCACCATCAGGCCTATGTCGACAAGACCAACGCCGCGATTGAAGGCACGGCCCATGCGGACAAGTCGCTGGAAGAAATCGTCGCCGCCTCGCGCGGGAGCGATCAGGGATTGTTCAACAATTCCGCGCAGGTCTGGAACCACGGCTTCTACTGGCACTCGCTGGCCCCGCAGAGCAATGGCCCGAGCGGTGATCTCGCCGCGAAGATCGACGAAAGCTTCGGCTCGCTCGATGCGCTGAAAGATCAGCTAAAGGGCAAGGGCGCAGGCCATTTCGCCAGTGGTTGGGTGTGGCTGGTCGAGAAGGACGGCAAACTGGCCGTGGTCGACTCGCATGACGCCGATACTGTTGCCGATCAGGGTATGAACCCGCTGCTGGTCATCGACCTGTGGGAACACGCTTATTACCTCGACCACCAGAATGCCCGCCCCAGCTATCTTTCGGCCGTGGTGGACGGTCACCTGAACTGGGATTTCGCAGCGGACAATCTCGCACGCGGAACAGCTTGGACCTATCCCGCCTAAACTTGGCGATCTTAGGATTTTGAAAGGCCCGTGCCCCGATGAGGGGTGCGGGCCTTTTGCATGGTTGTTTAGTCGTCCGCCTGCAGATCAAGGACTTTGGTCGCAAACAATGGCTCGCCAAACAGGAAGCCGACGATATTGGGCCTGCCCAGATGATCGACCAGCGCGGTCAGCGTGAGCAGGATCGGCACTGACAGAAGAGCGCCAGCGACGCCCCAGATCCATCCGAAATAGGATAGGGTCAAAAGGATCGCGACCGGGTTCATGGTGAAGCGCGCACCCAGCACGCTGGGAGTCACGACATTGGCTTCTATTGTGTTCAGGCCGAAATACGCCGCCGCAGGAATCATTCCCACAAACACCGATTCCGCTGACCCAAGCCCGAACAGGCCGAGCAGTATGACCATGATCAGCGGTCCGATATATGGCACGAAGTTGAGCAGTGCAGCGAGCCCGCCCCACATCACCGGCGCTTCCATGCCGAGCGCCCATGCGCCAAGGCCCACGATTACGCCCATGCCTGTGTTGATAAGGCCGACCGTCAGAATATAGGCTGCCACCCGGTCCTGCACTTCACGCATGGCGCGGGCTGCTTTGAGGCTGGCACCGACTTGCTGGCGGTCCAGCAACAGCCTGCGGCGCAGGCGCACGCGCGCCTCGATCATGAAGAAGGCCAGCAGGAAGGTCAGCAGCAATTCCAGCAGCACCGTCGGGGTGGCGAAGGCGAGCTGTTCAAGCATCGTTGGTCCGGCCAGCACCACCTGCTGTTCGCCATCGCCGGACAGAGCCGCCAATTGCCGGTTCAGCTCGCCCACCCACGCGAAAGTCATTTGCAAATCGCTGAAATGCTCGCCGACCTGCCGCGCCATCGACGGGATTTCGTCATAAAGTGAAATGGCGGGCGTGAAGACGGCCGTCAGCGCCAGCGCCAGAATTGCGAAGAATACCAGCAACGCCAGCAGCGATGCAAGGACATTGGGTATGCCCCAGCCCGCCAATTTGTCAGCCAGTGGGGAGAGGATGATCGTTACGATAACCGCTCCGACAAGCGGCAGGAAAACCACCGATCCGATCGAGAGCACGAAGGGCAGGGCCAGAAACAGGCCGATGGCGAGCAGCACGACCAGCGCCGAAATCAACCGCACTTCCTGCGCCGCGAAAGCCAGCGGGCTGCGATCCGTTTGCGCCTGCTGGCTCGTTGCAGGCCGGTCCATGGCAGATTGGTCCGAAACAGGCTGAGCTTTGCCGGACCGGCCTGTAGTTGCCCTGCCTGCCGCGGAATGATCCCCAGACGCACTCATTGCACGGTCCCTGCCCTTGTTGCCTTGTTGCGCCCAGACGATGGACGCTGCGGAAGACTATTTGTTCGTCGCTGCCGCTTCGCCGCGGCCTGCTGCCACGTCATCCAGCTCTTGCAGGATGGCGCGATGCGCTGCCGGATCTCCAATTGAGCGCTCGGGGATGTCTCCATCCTGAATCATGCTGGTCAGCGCCGCACGGGCACGACCAACACGGCTTTTGATCGTGCCGACAGCGCAGCCACAGATATTGGCCGCCTCTTCATAGGAAAACCCGCCTGCACCTACCAGTAGCAGCGCCTCGCGCCTTTCGGGTGGCAGGGTCAGCAATGCGCGGTGGAGATCGGACAGGTGAATTGGCTCTTCCTGTCCGGCGGGTGCCGTCAGGATACGCTCGGCCACGCCTTCATCATACTCGCCGCGAAAGCGATTGCGGCGCATGTCGGTGAGATAGGCGTTGCGCAGAATTACGAAGGTCCAAGCGCGCATGGAGGTGCCGGGTTCAAAGCGTTCCTGTGCTGCCCAGGCCTTGAGGAGCGCTTCCTGCACCAGATCGTCGGCCATGTCGGGTCGGCCACACAGGCCGCGCGCGAATGCACGCAGATGCGGCACAACCTCGGTCAATTCCCGCTTGAAGGCGCGCTTGTCCGCTTCGCTGCGCTGCGGCAGCTCTCGTTTTGTCGCCTGCTTGCTCATTTGGTTCCGTTTTCGTCCAGCTTGGAAAGCAGGTCCTTGAAACTATCCGGCAGCGGTTCATCCAACACACTATCGTAAAGGCGTTTCAGGCCGGACGTCCATTCCGGTTCACCTGCGGCGCAAGTTTTCGCCTTTTCGGCAGACGTAGCAACTTTCTTTGCTTCCTTTGGGGATGCCATGTGCTCTTTTATTTCCCGTTGCGACCTCTCCCATGCATGATTTTGCACCGGATTGGCCGCTCAAAAATGATCTTCCAAGTGTGAGATCGGAACGAAACGCCGCGCCTCCGGTTCCCCGCTTAACATGTTTTGCGCGTCAGGTGGGTCGCAACAGAGCGAACTGCAGGGCGTTTCAGGGATACAATGGCGGTCGCACGGGCGATCGGGGAGTGACTTTTGCAGCAACCGGTTGGCCGACGGAGCAGGACGAAGCGATGGCTGCTTCGCTATCCGCGCGCGCTGCCGCTTGGCATATTTGTCCTGATCGCTGCAGTTACGGTGCTGAGCATTTTTGCCATTGAGCGCGGTGAGGTGCAGCGCGAAAACGTGCAGCTTAATGCGCGCGCTACGGCCATAGCCTCTGCGCTGGAACGGCGCGCCAACGCCAGCAGCGCCTATTTGCGCGCAGGTGCGGCACTGCTTTCCACGATGGAGGATGTGCCGGCAGACGATTTCCGCCGCTTCGTATCCGAATTGCGACTGGATGCCGACTACCGTGGAGCAGAAGGGATTGGCTGGGCGCGGGTTATCGCGCCATCGCAAATCGATGAATTCAACGCCGGGGGCGCCGAACTCGGGCTCAATGGCTACGAGCTTTACCCGCGTCCGGATGGCACGCAGCCTTACGCCATCCCGGTGACCTATCTGCAACCCGATACAGAGCGCAACCGGCGCGCATTGGGCTTTGACATGTTCTCAGAACCCGTCCGCCGCGCGGCCATGCAGGAAGCCGAGCGCACAGCGCGTCCGACGGCCAGCGACAAGGTGGTATTGCGGCAAGAGGGATCGGGCGAAGCCCCTGGTTTCGTTGTCTATATGCCCGTGTTCGAGGCGCGTGCAGGTGGGCGCGCTTTGAAAGGCTACATCTATAGCCCGTTCAACGCCGAAGACTTTTTGCAAAGTGCGCTCGAGCTGGAGGATGCAGGCGCCTATGGTGTGCAACTGTTCGATGGAGAGCCCGATGAACAAGCCTTGCTGGCCAGCACATTCGATGCAGATGTCGATGCGCGGGGCCTTAGGCAAGTCCGCCAGACAGTGACCATCGCCAACAATCCATGGGTGCTGGTGACGAGCATACGCAATGCGCCCGGCCTGTCCGGCCTGTCGCTTGCGACACTGATTTTTGGCGTGCTGGTTGCCGCTTTGCTGATGTTGCTGGTGCGGATGTTGACGCAGCAGGCGCAGGAAGATGAGGCATCGCTCGCCTGGTTCGAAGAGCAGGCTTCGATCCGCAACTCTTTGACGCGCGAGCTTAATCATCGTGTGAAGAATACGCTGGCGAATGTCCTGTCGATAATCGCTCTCACGCGTCGCCGGGCGGAAAAAGTCGAGGATTTTGCAGATTCGCTTGATGGGCGCATCCGGGCGCTGTCGGCGACGCATGATTTGCTGACGCAATCGGACTGGGGATCGACGCCGGTCAGGGCTGTGATGGAAGCCGAATTGCTGCCCTATGCTCACGGCAGCGATCACAAGGTCGCCATGACTGGGCCTGAAGTGGAGCTTGCGCCCAATGATGCGCTGTCATTGGGCCTCGCGATCCACGAACTTGCCACCAATGCCGCGAAATATGGCGCGCTGAGCCAGGCGGGCGGAATGGTGACGATCGACTGGACAATGGTGGAGCCGACATTGGTGCGCGTCGAATGGCTGGAGCGCGGCGGCCCGCCTGTTTCGCCAGAACGCAAGCGCGGCTTTGGCACCGATCTGATCGAGCGGATCGTAGCACACGAATTGCGCCACCCGGTCGAGTTGGAATTCGATCCCGAAGGCGTGCGCTGCGTGCTGATGATCCCTGTGCGCCGTGCCACCGAATTCATGATCCGCGCCGGTCGTGACAAGACCACCCAGGCAGAAGA
>DFBR01000181.1:0-131 GCA_002367375.1 Erythrobacter sp. UBA3075
AGCGTTACATAGAGGTCGCAGCCCGTCAGCCGTTCGTCGCCCAGCGCCGCTGCCGCGCGGCGAATCGCTACGACTTCGGCATGGGCTGTCGGGTCATGGTCGGTGCGGGTGAGATTGTAGCCTTCGCCCAC
>DFBR01000181.1:163-2986 GCA_002367375.1 Erythrobacter sp. UBA3075
CAGCCTCTTGCGCCAGTGCGAGCGCGCGGCGCATCGGTTCGGGAAGGGGCCATTTTGCCATGGCCACGCGCTAGCGTGTAGCTTGACGAATCTCCACCCCCCCTGTATGCGCCCGCCTTTCCCAGCTAAAAGCTGATCAACCCAACCGTTTCGAACGAGAGATTTCGCCATGTCGCGCATCTGCGAACTTACAGGCAAAGGCCGCCAGGTCGGCAACAATGTCAGCCACGCCAACAACAAGACCAAGCGGGTATTCCTGCCCAATCTGCAGAACGTCACGCTGCTGAGCGAAAAGCTCGACCGCAGCTTCAAGTTCCGCGTCTGCACGCAGGGCCTGCGCTCGGTGGAGCACAATGGCGGTCTCGACAATTGGTTGCTGAAAACCAAGAACGAGAAGCTTTCGACGCGCGCCCAGAAGGTGAAGCGCGAGCTTAAGAAGGCTGCAACCGGTTCGGAAACCGAAGCAGCCTAACGCTACCCAGCGTAAATTACGGATTTTTAGGGCGCGCGGGGGTTATTCCTCGCGCGCTTTTTCGTGTGTTACTGGCGCCCGCCCGTCCCACACCAGCCTGGCGAGCAGAGTGCGTTGGAACGAGGCAAGATTGTCATCGGCGATGATCCACAGCGCGTAACTGCCATCAGCCTGCGGCTGAACCGCCAACCCTTCATAATTTTCGCGCGGTAACAAGGCGTCGAGGTCGAGCAATTGCACGACCTCAAGCGTATCACCTTCTTCCAGCTCGCGCGGATCGGCGATTCCAAGCGCGGCGGTAAATGGCGGCCAGCCCCATTCCACACGGCGCATCAGCACCAGCACCCGGCCATCGGGCAGGGCGGCAAGATCGGTCGGCGCAAAGTCATCGGGCATGGCGATTGTGAAGCGCAATGGCTCGCCTACGCGGATCGGGTCGGAAGGGTAGATAAGACCGTAATTGCTGCGCTCCGGCAGCACGAGAAAGCGGCCGCCGGGCAGGCGCGCCATCGCCTCGGCACCCGAATTCGCTGGCCAGCCGCGCCATTCGGGCGGTTCGCGCAGCGCCTCGAGACCGCCTCCATGCGAATAGCGAATCACCGCGTGACGATTTTCAAATGCCAGCCAGTAATCGCCGGTTTCAGGATCGCGCGTCGCTGCTTCAACATCGGGAACTGCGCTGCTCAGACGTCCACGGTCTCTGATGTCCGCGAATTGCACATCACTTACAGATGCCGAACCGGGCAGAGCAAAGGTCATCATCGTTCCGCGATCAGAAAAGGCGCGCGCAGTTTGCGCCGCGTCTGAAAGAATAAGCGCGGAATAGCCGCCGAACATCATATTGGGGCTGGTCAATTCCCACACGCCGGCGCGCGTAAAACCTTCAACCCGCGCGTTTTCTGGCAGGTCGGCCACCACAGCAAGGTCAAGCGACTGCTCGAAACGGTCAGGAATGGTGGTCCGGACGAACGTCCCCGGAGCGAGCAGGAGAGCGAGCGTCAGCGCAGCGGCGAAGCGGCGCTTTCGAGTGGTCAGGAAATTACGCATCGCGGCCATGTGGCCCAAATCATCCTGCGCACGATCACGGCATCGGGCCGACGAACAGCAGCGGATCGAGACGGGCAAGGTGCCACTTGATGCTCCAGTGCAGATGCGGGCCCGTTGCGCGCCCCGACGATCCAATCGCGCCGAGCGTCTGCCCGCGCTCCACCCGCTCACCTTCTTCCACGTCGATGCGAGAGAGATGCAGGAAGGCGCTGTTCAGCCCATGTCCGTGATCGACGATCAGCAAATATCCCTCAATGCTGAATGGCGACTGCGTGGCCAGAGTCACAATGCCCGAAGCCGGAGCGACAAACGGCGTGCCGGTGGGCCGCGCGATGTCGAGGCCTGAATGATAGCTCCCCGGTTCGCCGCGATAAATGCGCTGCGAGCCGAAACGCCCGGAAATGCGCCCCGTCACCGGCCAGATGAAATCATCCTGCCATCCGCTCGCGGGCGAATTGGCGGTACGCGCGTCCCAGATCGCGTCCAGTTCAGGCGCGCGGCGCGCTCTGAAGGCGGCACTGCTGCCGCTTGGCCGCAAGGCAACATTGACGCGCTCAAGGTCCCAGTCGCGCGGAGAAACGGCGACCGGGCCGTGCACTTCGCGGCCATCGCGCATGGTCGCCACAAGCTCTGCCGTGGTCCCTGCATCGCGATCAAACGCAGCGAAAAAATGGCCATCGCTGTCGAGTTCAATTGCCTGGTCGCCCAGCCGTGCGGAGACGGCGCCCGCAGGCGCTTGTCCGCGAATCCAGCCGCCTTGCGTCAACTCACCATCGAAGATGAAGGTGGCGGGTCCGGTTGGCGTGGGAGTTGGCGTGGGAGTCGGAGCAGGCGCTGCTGCGGCCGTCGCCGCGGGCTGCACCACTTCTACCTGCTCGGGTGCGGGCGCGCTTTCAGGCACCCCTGCGCAACCGGCCAGCAATGCAGCTGCTCCAGCAAGCGGCAGCAAATGCAGCACAATCACTGTTCTTCGAGCGCGCGCTTGGTGGCGAGTTCCGCGCTGGCATAGGCTTCCTGCAGGTCCACGCTCCAATAGCGCAGCTCCTCCAGCGAAATGGGTGCGCCGCTGGCCGCGCACAGGACGAAATGGCCGGGCTTGACCACGCGGAAACCGTTGGGGCCGTACATCAGCGTGGCGGCGTTCTCGGAAGAGTTCATAAGCATGGGGCCTATTTAGGGGGTCCGGACGAGCAAATCAATTTCGTCCTAAAGCAGCTTGGGTTGCCCGCTCTCCGCCGAGGCTTTGGCCTTTTTGCGCGGTTTGCGAGGGGCATCACCGGGGGTGACGGTAATCGCGCCATCGG
>DFBR01000181.1:3107-4430 GCA_002367375.1 Erythrobacter sp. UBA3075
CGCTGTTCGGCAATGGGCCGCGCAATCAGCGCGGGCTCCAGCCGCGCCGCGCCCAACCGTTGCTTCGCATCGCGCAGATTGCCGCGCAGGATCGCGGGTGAGAGGCGCAAATCCGCGAGCCGTTCGCGGCCCTTCGCAGCGCGGTCAACCAAGCCCTGCCGCAGGCGTCCTCCCAGATCGTCGAGCCGCTGCGTGTGCGGTTGCAAAAGCTGCTCGGAGTTTGGCAGGCGGCCCACGCGCGCCTCCAGCCGCTCCCGCCCCAGATCGACGGGCCGCATCACTACCTTGCGCTGGCGCAGACCAAGATCGTCCAGCGTGGCAGCAAGCTCACGGCGCACCGGCACCGCCATTTCCGCCGCTGCAGTAGGTGTGGGTGCGCGCTTGTCGGCAGCGAAATCGCACAGCGTCGTGTCGGTTTCGTGGCCCACAGCGCTGATCACGGGAATCGGCGATTCGGCCACGGCGCGCACCACCGCTTCCTCGTTAAAGCCCCACAAATCCTCGATCGATCCGCCCCCGCGCGCCACGATCAGCAGGTCCGGGCGTGGTACTGCTCCGCCCGGCTCCAGCGCGCCAAAGCCGCGCACGGCGGCTGCAACTTGGTCGGCCGCACCCTGCCCCTGCACCAGCACCGGCCACACGATGACATGGGTAGGAAAACGATCCTCCAGCCGGTGCAGAATATCACGAATCACTGCGCCGGTGGGCGACGTCACCACACCGATGATCTTGGGTGCAAAGGGCAGGCGGCGGACATTGCCAAACAGCCCTTCGGCTTCGAAACGCTTGCGGTTCTTCTCCAGTAAAGCGAGTAGCGCGCCCTCGCCTGCGATCTCCATCCGCTCGACCACGATCTGGTATTTGGAGCGCCCCGGATAGGTCGTCAGCTTGCCCGAAGCGACAACCTCCAGCCCGTCTTCCGGCTGAAACGCCAAACGCCCGGCAGAACCGCGCCACATCACCGCATCGAGCACCGATTTCTCGTCCTTCAGGCTCATGTAGAGGTGGCCGGAAGCCGCGCGCTTCACGCCCGAAAGCTCTCCGCGCAGCCGCACAAAGCCGAAGCGGTCTTCCACCGTGCGCTTGAGAGCCTGCGAAACTTCGGTAATGGAGAGCGGGACGGAATTATCGCCATCGCGGCTGGACGCCACCAGCCCGCCATCTTTATCGTCGTCGAATGGAGAATTGCCAGATGAGTCTTTGGCCATGAATATCCTGGTTTTGGGGTCGGGCGGCCGCGAACATGCCCTGTGCTGGAAGCTGGCGCAATCCAAGGCGATCGATAGCGAGGGCGGAACACTCTACGTATCCCCCGGCAATCCG
>DFBR01000217.1:0-1933 GCA_002367375.1 Erythrobacter sp. UBA3075
TCCGCCGTGTAGGTCGCTGCGCGATCCGTGGCGAATTCGACCAGTGCGAACCAATCGTCATTCGTGGTCAGCGCTCCACCGACATCGCGCTGGCCAAATGCGATCACTTGCAGCGGGCCAGGCGCGCCAACTTGCTGGGTGATGAGCAGGCCGCCTGCGCCCACAGTAATCCCGCCATAGATGCCATTTGCCCCGGTGTTCTGCGTCAACACCAATTCGCCCGCGCTTATCTCCACCCGGTCGGCGGCAATGAAATTACTGGGCGTGGAAGCGCCGCCATCGTCCAGCAGCGCGTCGGCGACGGTCTGGCTGGTCGGATCGGCGGCGATCTGCGCGATTAGTGCGGCATCTGCAGCGACAATGCGGTTCGCAGCGATTTGCAACAGGCCGGACAGAGCGCCATTGTCATCCACACTCACGCTGCCCGTGGACAAGGTGATCTGGACCTGCTGCGCTGCCGTGATGGCCAGAACATCGCCTGTTCCCGCCGAGCGCAGCGCCAATGCGCCGAGGATATCGAGCGAGCCTTCGACCAGCAAATCCACCCGCGAGAAGCCGAAATCACTGGTGCCGACAAAGGCGAGATCATTGACGATACCATCGATATCATTGCCGATGACATCGGGCAGGCTGATGCTGAGCGTATCGCTGCTGATACCATCCGCCTCTGCCTGAAGCAGCGAATAACCTGCGCCCGGCGTAGTGCCGCCGAGCACGGCCTGCTCGCCAGTATTGGTGGAAACAAGCGCGACGTTTCCTCCGCCAAACAGCGTATCGGCGCCGACCGCAATGTCGGCAGAAGTGTAGGTCGATTCAAGCGCTACGATCGAGCGAATCGTCCCGTCATCACCGTCCAGTGATATGGTCCCGCCTGCCAGCACATCAAATGTGGCGCTGAGATCATCCGGCCCAATTCCACCGATGATCGCGCCGCCATTGGCATAAGTCATCGCGATATCGCCTGTGACATCGGCATCGAGCGAAGTGAGAGCGGTGATCTGCCCACCATCGCTGGCGCTGACCTGTGCCTCTGGCCCCGCATTGGTGCCTTGCGCGCTGATGGCGATGGTCTGCGTGTCGACCAGTCCGCTGACGCTGGTCAGCAGCACTTGCCCCGGCGTCCCGTCGGCGGTGCCCAATGCATCTGTATTGAGCGTGAGATCGGTGATTGCGGCAAGGCCCAGATCGACATTGAGCTCAGTCGTGCCCGATGTGGCCGTCCCACCGGTATCGCCTTGCGCGTTGGAATTAAGGTCAAGCGCGGCGAGGGTGAGCGAACCGCTTCCAGTAGTGACGAGGAACGCGTCTCCCGCCACAGCATCGCCGCCCGGATTGGCTCCGCCGCCGCGCGCGTTTGATCGTATCGCCAGCGTCCCGCCATCGGCGATCGTATCGGCCAGATCAGCCCCGGCATTACCGCTATTTGCCGATCCGCCGCCATTGCCCGTGCCGCCCGTCGCATCGGAAGCGAGCAGCGAATTCGCGCCAAGATCGAGCAGGGCGTTATTCGCGGTGAGCAGCACGTCGCCTGCGCTGGCCGATCCGCCAAGTGTTGATCCGGAAGAGCCGCCGCTCGCCGTGCTGCTTGCGTTGAGGGACGCATTTAGTGTGCTGTTGGTGACATTTATGCTGACCGCGCCCGAAGTTGCATCGGCTCCGCTCACGCCGGTAGCGGCTCCTGCTTCGGAGCCGCCCGTTGCCGCGCTGCGGAGCTGCACTTGCGAAGCGGTGAGCGACCCGCTGTTCGCCAATGTGAGATTGACCGCGCCGCTGGTTGCTGCGCCCGGAGTGCCGTTATCGACTTCGCTGTCACCGCCAGTCGCAACGCTCTCGAGCGTGGTGGAGGTGCCGAGCGTCACGGCCGAGTTGTCGTCGATAAGCAGGCTGGCGGTTCCGCCCGTCGCCGCGCCGCCTGTCGAGCCTGCCGCTGTGC
>DFBR01000217.1:2086-4584 GCA_002367375.1 Erythrobacter sp. UBA3075
GCGAAGGATACATCACCGCCTTGACCATCCCCGGCTTGCTGTCCGGCAGACAGCGCATCGCCGCCAAAACCGGCGGCGTTGATATTGAGCACCGAATTTGGCGCATCGAGCAGGCCGGAACTGTTGTTCACCTGAACATCGCCGCCAAACCCTGAACCGCCCGTGCCTCCGGTGGAATTGCCGCCCGTGCCGGTGGCGAGCAGGCCCGTGGTGCCTGCAATGATGAGATCGCCGCCCTGAATGTCGAGCGCAATGTTCGCTCCGGTGGCATTGCCGCCATCGCCGATCAGCCCATCACCGCCCAGCGATGAACCGCTGGCGGCGTAGCGCCCCAGATCGATCTGACTGCCCGCAGCCGCAAGCATTCCCAGATCGGCACCGATTGCCGTGCCGCCCGTGGCTCCGTCGCCGCCGCTGATCTGCGCGCTTTGCTCAAGCAGATCGGTGATCGCAATAATTCCGCCATTTTGCGCGGTAGCGAGATTCAGGCCGCCAATTGCGTTGCCGCCCGCGCCGTCGGTCGAGTTTCCGCCCGACACCGTGCCGAGCTGATTCAAAGAATTGACGAAGCTGATCGAGGCATTGGCTCCATCGGCGCTGACAATGGAGTCTCCGCCCGAAGCAAGGCCACCTGCGCCGTCAATCGAATTGCCGCCGGTTGCAGAGTTACCAAGGGTCGATCCCCCGGCTCCCGCAACAGCGATCTGCCCGTTCGCTCCGGCCTGCAGGAGAATATCACCCGACAGCGCATCGCCGCCCGCGCCTGCACTTGTGACACTGCCGCCCAAAGCATCCGTCGCCATGGTCAGTGTGTCGCCAACCGAAAGGCTGCCATCGGTCACGACGATATCAGCAAAGCCGCCCAGCGCATCGCCGCCGTTCTGGCCGCCAAAACCTTGCGCAGAGCTGTCGAGAACAAGCTGCCCGCCAATTGAAATACTCGTATTGGCCAGGGCCACTGATGTGGTGCCGCCAACTGCCTGACCGGCATCGCCGCCACCCGTTACGGTTCCGCCAGTGCCGCTCGCATCAAGTGTGACATCGCCTGTAATGCTGAGCGAACCCGCATCGAAGGCGCTGAGCTGCACATTGCCACCTGCGCCGCTGGACCCGGTGCCGGTCAACAAATCGGCTAGGCTTACGGCTCCCTGCGCCTGTGCCAAAACATTGCCCGCGATATTTACAGTGCCGCCATCAGAGGCAACTCCGATCAATATGTCGCCGCCATTGGCATCGCTGAGCAAGATATCATCCGAGCTGAAGATCCCGGGCGTTGTCGCGCCTGCATCGATCGTCAAATTGCCTTGAGTGCTGAGCGCTCCGCCAAGGGTCGAGAGGAACTGCACCGATCCGCCGTTCATGGCGCCATTGCCAGCATAATCGTCCAGCTGGTCCGTCCGCGCATAGGCTTCCATCCGGACATCGCCGGTCAGGTCGATAGTTCCGCCTTCGGACAAGATTTGCGCCTGTCCGCCAGTGCCCGAACCGATGGTGTTGGAATTGAAATTGAGGCCAGGGAGCGCGCTTGCCGCAACCATGGTCTGGCCGGTGACAGAAACCAGCCCGTCAAAATCAGCGCGCACCGATGCGAAGCCGCCGACCGCGTCTTCCTCGGACGTCACTTCCGTATCCAGGCCGAAATTGCGCGCGGAAACGAACAGATCACCGCCAACGGTTACCTGTTGACCAAGTCCGGCATTGACCACCGCTTGCTGCCGTCCGACCAGCGACAGATCGCCAGCAAAACTGGAGGATACAAAGGTGGCGTCGAGATTGGTCTGGTGCGAGGATATCGCCAGCAGATTGCTCGTCGCGGTGACGCCGCTCAGCAGGATGTCGCCTTGCGTGCCGGGTGTGAAGCTGCGCCCGGCAAAGAAACTGTCGGCGCCTTGTCGGTTGTCATCCCCGTCCACCGTGCGACCGGCGACATCGAAATTGGCCGACAGGATGATGTCGCCATTGACTACGCCAGCCGAAACCGCCGGATCGAACCCGAGATTGCCGCCAAACAGCATTGAGACGCCAGCGCCGCTGAAACCAGCTGCCGTGACGCCGTAGATCACATGCTCGTCACCTGCGCCCGTGCTCGACGGGCCGCCCGAACTGCCCGAGTGGTCGATTGTCAAACCGTCCGGCGCACCGCCGAAGATGATGATATCGAACAATCCGCTTGCATGGGTCATTTGCACGCTGGTCGACGCGACATAGGCGATCGAGCCATTGTAATAGGCATCGCCCGCCATGGTGATTTGTGGCGACGCGACGATCATGAAGCTGTCTTCGGGCGTGCCAGTGAAGGTCGCGCCCGTCTGAAGGTCAATCGATCCGGTTGAGCCGTTTAGCGACAACGGTCCTGTGCCATTGGCAAAATCGGTGAAGCTGGCGATGTCGACATCCTGCGAGGTCAGCATCAATTGCGGCACTTCAAAGCGCCCGGTCGGCCCTACGATGATGCCGGACGGCGAATAGAAGGCGACAAACCCGCCCGGTGCAAAGGG
>DFBR01000217.1:4671-7729 GCA_002367375.1 Erythrobacter sp. UBA3075
GCATCGCCAAGGAAAATACCCGTATTGCCATCGGGCAGGAAGATTTCCGCCTGTCCGGTGACCGGATTGATATTGGGGTTCCAGTCGATCACCGCATCGGTTCCGGTCACGGTCACGCGCGTTTCGCCCGGCGTCAGATCATCGATCGTGACGGTGCCCTGCACAACCGTCGGGCTGGCCTGAAAGCCCTGCGCCTGTGCGCTCTGTGCGGTGAGGCTCGCTCCGGCGAGCAGGGCAGTGATAGCGCAGCCGCGCAGCAGCGTAGGCTTGGCGAAGGGGCGTATGGTCATGAGGACCTCCAGGGCAGCAGCCGGGCAGTCAGAGTGAAGAGGACGCGGACATCACCGCGTTGTCCGGTGGAATCGAGCCGGTTGAGCGGTACGGCGACGGTCAGATCGCCTTGGATATTGGCTCCGCGCACAAACCGCACGCCGCCGCCAGCGGACCACAGATGGTCGGTCGGATCGGCGAGGCCGGGGTCCTTGTTGTCGCTCCACGCGGCATCGGTGAAGATATACGGCTGAATGGCCAGATCATCATTGCCCTGCGGCACTAGCGATCCGTAGCGCAGCTCCAGGCTGGTGCCGATCCCGCTATCGCCAATGATGGCGCTGGGATCATAACCGCGTCCGATGGCATAATTGCCACCAGCAAATTCCTCGAATGCGGGCAGGGCAGAGCCGCTCACCTGCGCTTCAAGATCGAAGGCGATGGCAAGCAGCGGGACAGGGCGATACTCGGTCGAGACTTCGCCGCGCACATATAGCGGCGTCGGATCCTGCGCGATGCGCGCGGGGCCGATATTGCCGCCGATGAGGCAGCCAGCGATGTTGCCGCGGCAATCGTCGCTCGCGCCGAACACGCCCAGCCCTTGCCGAACTTCCGCCGTGGCGGCCAAGCGATAGCGCGGCTCATACGGCGAATACCCATCGCGGCGAGCGATGGAATCGGCATCGACATGCAGGAAAGTGCCGCGCACAAAGGCCGTGCGGCCACGGTCTCTGGTGAAGGGATTGCCGTTCACCGTCACATCCTGATCGACATAATCGAACCCGGCTGCTCCCCAGAACGAATTTTCCTGCGTCCGCAGAAAGGGATAGCTCGCTTTGACAGCAGCGAAGAGCGTTTCGGATTTGATATCAAAGCCGGGCAGCGCGTCAGGTTCGGTCCAGCCATAGGTCAGCTGGGCGGAGGCAACGAGACCATCGGAGCCAAGCCGCATGTCATGGCCGAATTGCAGCGTCCTCTGCTCTTCGAAATCCACTGTAGTGAAGGCGGACAGGCTCGTGCGGTCGCCATTGCCGGTGAGATTGTAAACTTCGCCGCGCACCAATGCGCCATAGCGGCCCAGCGCACGGCTGCCCCAGTTCTGCACGTTCACATCGAGTGCGCCGCGCTGGCGCAGCACGGCAATCTCGCCAATCAGATCGCCCGGCTCTCCCGTGGTGGCAGGGCGCAGCGACAGGCGCACATTCATTCCCGGCACATCATTGGCGAGCAGCAAATACCGCTCGGCCTGGTTCACATTGAAGACGTCCTGCCCAACCAGCCGTTCAAGATAGCCTTCCAGAAGCTCCTCTGCGCCCTGGGTGTCGCCCCGCGCCCGGATTGCCACCAGACGCCCAAGCACCACGCGCATTTCAGCGCGGCCATCGCCAAGGCTCTGCGGCGGGATTTCAACAGCTGCGAGATAGCCTGCCGCTTCCAGCAGGGCGGCGGCGCGGTCGCGAATATCGCATAGCGCGCGGATCGGCAGCTCGCGGCCCAGATAGCCTTCGTGCGCCTGATTGAGAGCGACTTCAGCAGCGCGCTCGGCCCCGGTATAATCGACACCGTTGAGCGTGACGGTGAGTTCAGCGTAGTCGGGATTGTCGAGCGCGCAGGGTGAGCGCTGCATCTGTCCGTCGACTGTCAAAGTGGAGCGGTCACGCGGGTCGGCCAGAACCTGCGGCTGGGTCAGCTCATCACGCGTGGGCGGGCTGACATCCTGCGCCAGCGCCGCGCATGGCAGCGCAACACTGGCAAGGACACTGGCTCCGCCAAGCATGCGCACCGCGAATGGCGATCCGCCGAGTGAATATTCACCCGTGCGTGATTCCAGTCGTAATTGCCCCTTTACATTCATTCGGTCGCCTCCTCCCGCCCCAAATGAGGCGAACCGCCTGTGATGGCAGATTATGCTCTTGTAATATTGTTGTGTCCACGCCGCCCGGCACGGTTGCGCGCAGTTTATTCTACCCCGATTGTTTGCGCGGCGGCATTGATGCGTTCTGCCGCATCGGGATGGGCGGCCAATCCGTTGTCGCGCGCACGCCGCGCATCTCCTGTCCGGCCAAGCTGGCTGTAGCTACGCATCAGCATGATCCAGTCTTCCGCGCTGCCGCCTTCGCTCTCCAACCGGGCGGCGAGGCGGGCGGTCATGCCTTCGGCCATGTCCTGCTGCGCATCCGGCGCGAGCGAGACGGCGGCCGCCATTTGCTCTTGCGTCGGGCCGGGGCGCGCATCCGTCAAACCGGCGGGGAGAATATCGCGCGCGCCTGCTGCGCTGGCGATGCGGTCTTCCACCGCAATGTCGTTGATAGCGCCAACTTGCGTGATGGTGCGGACCAGATCGTTCTCCCATGGCGCACCGGGCGGCGTGTCTGCGAGCAAGGCCAGCCAATCGCCAATCGCGCCCTCATGATCGCCTGTAAGGTCGCGCGCTACGCCAAGGAAATAGCGCGCCCGCGGGTCGCCCGCATCAAGTTCGACAGCGCGCCGGAAGGCCTGCTCTGCCGCATCGGGCATGGGATCATCCGCACTCGCCATAACGCGTGCTTCGCCGAGCGAAGACCACAGCACGCCGCTTTCGGGATCGGCTTCGACCGCTTTGGCATAAGCTTCTGCCGCCGCGGCAAAGCGGTTGCTGGTGAAAAGCGCAGCTCCCAGCTCCTGCCAGCCGACTGGATCTTCAGGATCGGCCTGCGCCTGCGCCTCAAGCGCCTCCAGTGACGGAGGTAAACTCATGCCATCCGCTTCGGCATCGGGCGCGCTGTCCGCTTCGCCGCGCGCGTCCATC
>DFBR01000217.1:7874-9606 GCA_002367375.1 Erythrobacter sp. UBA3075
TAATGGGGCAGACGCCGGACAAGGTTCAGGTTGCAATCGTCGGCTCCGGTCCGGCGGGTCTTAGCGCGGCTGCCCATGCGGCCGCGCTGGGGATGAGCCATGTGCTGATCGAAAAGACCGATCACCTCTCCGACACCATCTTCAAATACCAGAAGGGCAAGCACGTGATGGCGACGCCCAGCAATCTGGTGCTGCGCAGCGATCTGGATTTCGACGCGGGCAAGCGCGAAGCCATTCTTGATACTTGGGACCGCCAGATCGAAGAAGGCAAGATCAACGTCCTTTACCGCGCGGAAGTCACCGCGATCACTGGCGAGCCGGGCGATTTCACTCTGGAGATCAAGGGGCAAGAGGCGGTGCGGGCGGAGCGCGTAGTGCTCGCCATCGGGACGCAGGGCAATCCGAACATGCTGCGCGTCCCCGGCGCGGAACTTCCGCATATCCAGTATCAGCTTGATGATCCCGGCGAGTATTTTGACGAGCATATCACCGTTGTCGGATCGGGCGATGCGGGGATCGAAAACGCGCTTGGCCTTGCTGCCGATGCGGCGCAGGCGAACACCGTCACTATTCTCAACCGCCGTGACAGCTTTGCCCGCGCCAAGGGTGCCAATGTCAAACTGCTGGAAGAGGCGGAGGCCGATGGCCGCATCATCGTGCGCCGCGAAACCAGTCCTACCGAAGTGCGCGCGGGTGAACTGGTGCTCGACACTCGAGACGGGGAGGAGGTGATCCGCTGCGACCGCATTATCGCGCGCACCGGCTCCAAACCGCCGCGAGATTTTGTGGCTGCCATCGGAGTGGATTTCACCAGCGAGGAGCGCGATGCCTTCCCGGCGCTGACGCAGACGTTCGAAACAACCAAAAACGGTGTGCATGTGATAGGCGCGCTGGCGGGCTATCCGCTGATCAAGCACTGCATGAACCAAGGCTATGACGTGATCGAATTCCTCGCCGGGAATATTGATCTCAAGCCTGCCGACCAGCCGATCCTCGAAGAGAAATTCGCTGGGTTGCCGGGCCGCCGCTCGGTCGAGGAATGGCTTCAGGTCTTTGGTGAAAATGTCGTTATCTTCGAAGAACTATCGCCGCTGCAATTGCGCGAGCTGATGCTCGATAGCGCGGTGCATTATTTCCAGCCGGGTGAGGTGGTTTTTACTCGCAGCGATCCGGGTTCATCCATGTTTGCCATCGCCGAAGGATCGGTGGTGGTGGAGGTCAATCCGGACGATCCATCGATCAGGGTGCCGATCGAGGAAGGCTCGATCTTTGGCGAAGTCGGGCTGATTTCGGGCCGCCGCCGTGGCGCGACGATCCGCGCTGCCGAACCGCTCGTCACCATCGAACTGTCGCGCACCGCTGCGCTCAAACTGATCGCCACCGTTCCCAGCGCGGGCCGCGCCGTCAATCGCATCAGCGTGGAGCGGCAATTCCTGCAAATGTTTGGCTCAGGCCTGACGCGAGATGACGTTGCCGAGATTATCGAGGCAGGCGAAGTGCTGGATGTGCGCGCGGGCGAAGTTGTGGTGACCGAGGGCGCGGACGACAAGGACATCTTCATCATCCGGCGCGGTTCCATGATCGTGGAAAAGAGCATCGGCGGCCACCCGGTGTTTATCTCCTACCTGCCCGCAGGCTCCTATTTCGGGGAAATGGCGGTGATTGACGGGTCGGCGCGCACCGCCACCGTAAAGGCCGCGATCAAGAGCGAGGTCGTGCGTTTTCCCGGCGA
>DFBR01000217.1:9677-19257 GCA_002367375.1 Erythrobacter sp. UBA3075
GTCGAAGCGCGCAAGGAAAGCTTTGGCAGCGCGGCGGACATGTATTCCGAAACCGCAGCCTTCCTTGTCGACAACGGCATTGGCGAAGCGACCGATGTGCTGCTGATCGACGAGACATTGTGCGTCGGCTGCGATAATTGCGAAAAGGCCTGTGCGGACAGCCATGACGGCCTCTCCCGGCTCGACCGGGAGGCGGGGCGCAGCTACGCGCATCTTCACGTGCCGACATCGTGCCGCCATTGCGAACACCCGCACTGCATGGCCGATTGTCCGCCCAATGCCATCAAGCGCGGACCGGATGGCGAAGTCTTCATCGACGAAACCTGCATCGGCTGCGGCAATTGCCAGCGCAATTGCCCTTACGGTGTGATCCGCATGGATGCCGTGCCGCCCAAGAAGCCGAATCTGTTTAGCTGGCTGCTGTTCGGCGCAGGGCCGGGGCCGGGCGAGGCGAGTTTCGGCTGGCGCAAGAAACACGCCGATCCGGAACGGCCCAAGCAGGCGATCAAATGCGATATGTGCGCCGGTATCAAGGGCGGTCCTGCCTGCGTGCGCGCCTGCCCCACGGGCGCAGCGATCCGCGTGGCACCGGACAAGTTCCTCACCGTCACCAAGCTCACCGAAGAGGTGGAGTGATGGCGAGCTTGCCCGAAGATCGCCCTGAGAACCGGTTTGCGCATGATGAAGCGCGCCGCGATTCCGACCATGTCAGCTTCCTCAAACACCGCCGCTGGCGCTGGGCCAAGATCGCCACGGTCTTGAGCATTGTCGCCATCGCCAGCTATCTGCTGGTCGATGTCACGCCGCGCCACAATGGCGGCAGTTGGTATGGCTATACGCTGGGGACAGTGGGCGCTGCGCTAATTGTGTGGCTGAGCCTGCTCGGCATCCGCAAACGCAATATGAGCGAGGGTCGCTGGAGCCTGAAGGCGTGGACCTCCGCGCATGTTTATCTGGGCTTGGCGCTGGTGGTGGTTGCCACTTTGCACACCGGCTTTCAGCTGGGTTGGAATGTTCATACGCTGGCCTGGGCGCTGATGTTGCTGGTGGTGATTTCGGGCATTTACGGCATCGCGGTCTATGCGACGCTGCCCAAGGAAATCAGTAGCAACCGGCGGCAAATGACCAAGCACGAGATGCTTGAGGCTCTCGCCGCAATCGACCGCCAGTTGGAAAGCGCCGCGCAGCCGCTGGCGCGCGATGAGGCCGATCTGGTGATCGCCGCGCTGGAGCAGGACCCGTTCGATTTCGGTCTCTGGACCCGCCTGACGGGCAATTACCGGCGCTGCTGGACCGGTGATGCGCTGGCGGAGATTGAAGAGGACGATAGTGACCCCGCTGTCCAGAAGGTTCTCTCACTGCTGCGCAAGCGCCGCGCGCAACTTGAACAGATCCGCCGCCAGATGCGCCTGCGGGCGATGCTCGACATCTGGCTCTATGTGCATGTACCTGTCACTATCGCGCTGCTTGCTGCGCTGACCGCGCATATCATTTCCGTGTTCTATTATTGGTGAGGGGGCTGCGATGAATATTCTGATACGCAGCGTGGACTTCACCTCTGGCGGGCGCGAAATCGTGCGCGAACGCGAGGTCGCAGCGGATACGCTCACCATCGGCCGCGCGAGCGAGAACAGCATCCACCTGCCCGATCTCGCGGTCGAGCAGCAGCATATTTTCATCACGCAGGGCATGGAGGGCACGCTGGAAGCGCGCGCCGCAGGGACGCTCGGCTTTGCTTATGACGGGGTGAATACAGACCATGCGGTGATTGATCCGGCCAAGGGCGGCGAAATCGGGCTTGGCTCCTATCGCCTGCAATTTGCGCGCGAGGACGACGGCCGCGTGGTCATCACCCAGCGCAAGGCAGAGGCGGAAACCGGTGAGGCGCGAGACCGGCTGGCGGGCTTTGGCCTGTCGGGCGCTCTTCCCGGCAAGCGCGTGATGGCTTGGGCAGGCGCGCTCGCGGTTCTCATCGCTTTCCTTGCGGTGCCGATCTTCACTCACTTGACCCGTCCTGTTGACGGTGAGCCCGGCGATGGACCGGGCGCGGTGATGATGGATGCAAGCTGGTCGACCGGACCGCTATCGAGCGTCCACCACGGCCTCGAAGACAGCTGCGAATCCTGTCATGTTGAACCATTCGTGGCTGTGCGCGATGAAACCTGCGTGACCTGTCACGAAGGGCTGGGCGACCACGCAGAGCCGCGCCGACTGGTCGCGGGAATGCCAGAGTTTTCCGGCGGCGAAGCGGTGCTGTGGGACATCGCGCAAGCCTTCAACAAGCCGGGGCCGGGCGCCTGCACCGATTGCCATACGGAGCATGAAGGGGCGGGCCGGATGGAGCCGACCTCAGAGCAATTCTGCGCTGATTGCCATGATACGCTGGATGCCCGCCTGACCGATACGGCGCTTGGCAATGCGCGCGATTTCGGGACGCTCCACCCGCAATTCCAGGCGCTGGTGCGCCCAGCGCGGGGAGCGGAAGAGGACCGTGTTGAAATTTCCGCGAACCAGAGCGATTTCAACGGGCTGAAGTTTCCGCACGACATGCATCTCTCCACCACCAATGGCGTGGCGCGCATGGCGACGCGGCTGGGCGGCGAAGTGCTCGACTGTGCTTCTTGCCACACGCCCACGGCTGACGGCGTGCGCTTTATGCCGGTTGATATGGAGAGCAGCTGTGAGAGCTGTCACAGTCTGGTCTACGATCAGGTCGGAAGCACATTCCGCTCACTCAGCCACGGCGATCTCGATCAAGTCGAGGCCGATTTGCGCGCTGCCGACCGCGCCCCGCGCCGCCCCGTTGCAAGCGGTCGCCTCCGGCCCGGTCAATATGCGCAAGGCGGCATCTATTACGGCAATTTCAGCCGCGTTTCGGTGCCCAACTTGGGCAATGCACTGTCCGATGGCGGGTTGTGCGGCGAATGCCATTACCGCGATACTTCGGCCAGCGGCGCGCTCGCGGTGCATCCGGTGACGCAGCGTGAGCGGTATTTCCAGCACGGCTGGTTCGATCACGATGCGCACACCCAGGAAACCTGCGTCAGCTGCCATGCGGCCGACACGTCCGATGCAGCGAGCGACCTGTTGCTGCCGGATCTGGAAAGCTGCCGCGATTGCCATTTGGGCGAGACCGCGCTGGAGGCGGACGTTCCTTCCAGCTGCGCGATGTGCCATTCATACCACCCTCGTGACGGAGCCGCCGCTGCTCCGCCGCAGGTCGCGGCGCGCAGGCGTGAAGACGGCGGATGAGGGCAGGGCTGTTTCAAAGGCCCGTAACAGGGGAAACGCGATGCTGATCGCGCAAATGACCGACATTCATATCGGCTTTGAGCCTGACGCTCGGCCCGAGGAACTCAACCGCCAGCGCTTTCGTGAGACGCTGGACCGGCTGCTCGAACAGCCCAACACGCCAGACCTGCTGCTGCTGACTGGTGACATCACGGATCGGGGCGACCGCGACAGCTTTGAAAAGACCGCAGACCTGTTAGCCGCCTGTCCTTTCCCGGTGAAGGCGCTGGTCGGCAATCACGATACGCGTGAGGAATTGCTACACGCTTTTCCCGGGACCGAGACGGACGCAGACGGCTTTGTCCAATCCGCCTTCGTGCAGGATGGCTTGCTGGTCGTGCTGCTCGATACACTCGAACCGGGACGCCATGGCGGAGCGTTCTGCGAAAAGCGGCGTGATTGGCTTGTAGGCGTGCTGGATGCTCATGCGGGTACGCCAACGGTGATCTTCATGCACCATCCGCCAATCGTGTCAGGCATCGCGTGGATGGACCCGGACCCGTCCGAACAGTGGATTGCCAATTTCGCCGCTGCGCTGGAAGGCCGCGCCGAGCAAGTGCGGGCGATCCATTGCGGCCATTTGCACCGGCAATTGAACGCGCGCTTTTGCGGCATTCCGGTTTCGGTCACGCCGTCTGTCGCGCCGCTGGTGTCGATGGATTTACGTGCCATCAGCGGCGAAACGGCAGATAGCCGCGCGCTCATCACCACCGAACCGCCCACCTATGCGCTGCATCGCTGGGACGGGACGAACCTTGTGAGCCATTATGAACGCGTGAGCGATTGGGAAGTGCTCGCCAATTACGGCCCGCATCTGCAACCCATGATCCGCGAAATGGAGCGTGAAAAAGGGACGGGTTAGCAGCCTCTCACTGCCCCGGCCTCCGCCGTCCCGCAACCGGGCCTGCACCGGGTTGCCAAACATCCATGTCCGGCTCGTCAGAAACGCGCCAAGGCACTCCCGCTCCGGTCAGGAAGAGGTTTTCCATTTCGCTGCGGTTGAAGGGTCGCGATCCTAGCCGCCCGAACACCGCCATTTGCCCGCCCGTCTCGTCCACCGCGCGATCGCGGTCGAGGCCCTTGCTGAGCGAGATCGCGGGCGAGTTTGTGCGCGCCCATGCGACCAATTCAGGCACAGGCGCAGGGCTGAAGCCGTAGAAATTGCGCTGACTGGCCGGGCTGGTGAGTTGCAGCACTTTCATCCCGTTCACTCCGTCCGCGACATAGGCGAACAGGCTGGCATTGGTGCTGGCGACAATCACGTCCTCGACATCGTTCATCGTGCCTCCCAGCGTCTCCATCCGGTAGATGCTTGGCGCGAGCGGCCGGGTGACATCGACAATGCCCAGCCCTTCATGCTTGGCTGCGACGTAGAGATAGGTGCGCGCGATATACATGCGCTGGGCGTTGGCCATGCGCACCGTGCCTTCGGGCCGCGCGATGGGATTGGCGAGCTGCGTCACGTCAAACAGCTTCACGCCCTCAGCATCGGTCACCCAAAGGTAACGGAATTGCAGCGCCGTGGCGCGCGCATCGGTCAGCGGACGCACGGCGGCAAGTTGCGGATCGGCGGGATCTGCGAGGTCGACAACCACCAGCCCGACATCCGCAGTGATATAGGCCACCGCGCCGGCAAGAGTGATATGCCGCGCACCGGTCAATACGCCATCGGGGTTCCACGCCTCGCTGCCATCAATGTAGGTCAGTCGGTCGAGATTGTTGTTGCGAAGCTCACCATCGGCCAACGTATCAACATTGACGAGGATGAGCCCCTCCACCGCATCGGTGACGGCGGCGTAGGAGTAGATCGGCAGGAAGGCCTGTTCCTGATTCATCGCGCGCAATTCTTCGGTGTTGCGCGTCGGCGCGATCGGCTGGTTGGTTGCGAGCGCCATGCAGGTGGCATTTTCGCTGCTCACATGCGTGTCATGTCCCAGCGGGCTGAACGGTGCGGTGATGATCCGTTCCGAAAAGCCTTTGTTGGCGATGCTGGCGATGTCGTAAACGCGAAAGCCCCCGCTGCCCTCCGCCACGAACATATATTCGCCGCGCATTTGCAGGCAGCCGACGCGGTCGTCTGTGCCTTCATGGACATTGGCGAATTCTTCCAATGCGCGGGTCTCGCCCGACAAATCCTCATCGAAGATATCGCCGCGCGCCCAGTTGATCAGTTCGCGGCCATTATCCTCTACGTGCATCCTGTAATAATCGGGATAGGCGTAGCGGTGGAGATAGCTGCCGAGCACGGCCTGCGGTTCTTCCCATTCGGTCACGCGCACGGCCTCGAACCCGCCTTCCAGACCGGTCCATGCATTGACCCCGACGAAGTTCACGAAATTGGTGCCGAGCAGAAGCAATTGCGACATGATCGCATTGTTGTCTTCGGCCTCGGACAGGTGGCAATCGGAACATTGCTTGGTTTCGGTCAGTCGCACGGTGTGCGGGAAATGCGGCGCGAAGGCCTGACTGGAGAAGCCCGCAGCGCTGATCGGCGGCTGCTGCACATAGATGCGCTCTCGGTTGATATTGGTGCTGCTCAGCACCAGCGCGCTGGTCGAGCGAACAGGCGCGATCTGATTGCCCTTGGTCGTCTGGTGAATGCCCAACTGGAACATCTGATCACGCGCAACCTGCGGGTTGTAGGTGGCGAAATTGCGGGTCGTCTCACCTTCATAGCGGTGGCTTTCAGCCTGCCAATTGGCCTCGATCGGGAGGTGACAGCCGCCGCATGAGGTGGTCCATGACAGGTGGCAGGTGAAGCACGCCAATTCCTCTTCGCCGTGCGCGCGGTCTTCCAGCGCGATGCCGGGGCCAAATTCAAAGCGGCCTGTTTCCGCCCCGTCCGTACTCATCAGCTTGGAGCGTGCCGAAAGCGCGTTGAAAGCGGGGTGAGCGGGGTCGACACTGTCGCGCACAAGGCTGACTTCCCATTCGAGCGAGGGATCGACGATGGAGCGCTGGATCAGCGTGCGCCGACCGCTATCATCCTCGGTCCATTCGAAGCGGCGCTGGCCATCGGGATTGCGCAACAGAGCAAGGTCATGCCCCTGCGGCGGCGCAGCGGGGCCGGAAGTGCGCAGAGTGGGATATTCGTCAGCCGTGCCGTGGCAATCCTTGCAGCCGATCTCAACCGCATTGGCGACTTCGCCATAGATCAAGCCATTGCCGTGGCTGTCCTGCGCATAGTGACAATCTGCGCATTGCATGCCCTGTTCGGCATGAATGCTCATCAAGTGCACTGCCTCGCCCGGATTGGTGCCGGGCTGGACGAATTGCTCTTCTCCGTCGCGGCGGAAGCGCTGGCGCCAGCGGTCTTCATGCTGCGCGGCCTCTTCGGGTGTGTCGGTGTCCTCGGGAGGGCGGATTATGTCGCCATCTTCATCGACAAGATTGCCTTCGCGGTCGCGCCGGAAGATGCCGCGGAAGGTCCAGCCGTGGCCGTGGTAATCGGCAAACTGAGTATCCTGAAGCTCTGAATTGAGATCATAGACATTGCGCAGGAAATCCAGATCGCTCCACAGCCCGCGCGGGGCTGCGCCTTCGGGATTTCGGTCGAGCACTTCGCGCACTTCCTCCGCTGTGGGATAGCGCTGCGTCAGGAAGAACTCCTCATATTCCTCGTCGCTCATACCTTCGGGGCGCGGCGCGGTGTTTTCCGGCCCCGGCCACATAAAGGGCGCATCGCTCTCGTAATCCCACATGGTGTAACCGAGGTAGGAATTGAGGAAGATGTTGGGCTGATGCATGTGGCAATTCATGCATTGCGCGGTGGGAATGGCGCGGGTGAAGACATGGCGCAGCGGATGCCCGCGCTCGCGATTATCGGGCGGGTCGAGCGAGAGCGTGCCGCCTTGGTTTTCATGCGCATCATCGGGGCCGATCAGATCGCCGTGGCC
The DNA here is from genome assembly GCA_002367375.1 of Erythrobacter sp. UBA3075. Taxonomy (GTDB): domain Bacteria; phylum Pseudomonadota; class Alphaproteobacteria; order Sphingomonadales; family Sphingomonadaceae; genus Alteraurantiacibacter. The sequence continues at coordinate 16,865 of DFBR01000217.1, forward strand.
CGGTTCCTCGCTATGCTCATCACCATGTTCGTCGCCATGATCGCCGGAATACTCGTCATGCAAGCGATTGGTCAGTGCAGCGATTGTCGGATCGGAAGTGATGGTCTGCCCGTCGCGGCCATATTGCGCGTAGATGGATGAGTGGCGCGGTTCGCGATCATTGGCGTAGACCACATGGCACGATGCGCAGCCCGAATGGCGATAATCGCCCGGCTGATCATTCGTGCCCATAAACCATGTGAAAGGATCATTGAGCCTTGTCTTGTGGATGTTGAGTACTGGAATGGCAGCGCGCAGGCCAGTTCCGGGACCACGATTGGACTGGCGCAGATCGGGCCGTCCCGGCTCGTCCAGCCGCTGGATCTGGCCGGTCGGATTGGGCAGGCCGATTTCGGGGAATTGCGTGTTGATGACCCGTCCGCCGCGCTCGAACACGCGGAAGATATCGCCCGGCGGCACAACATGCCAGGTCGGCAGCGGATAGAGCGTGGCGAGCGCGCCGCGCGCGGCCTGTTCATCGGTCACCGTTCCGTGCGGTTCACCCGGACTTTGCACCACGGCGGCCTCGCCTGCGCGTGTATAAGCCTCTCCCAGCACGTAATTCTTGTAGGGTAATATCCCGTTATTATACGCCGCGCCGCCCCACAGCATTGCGCCCGACGCCATCAAGGATCGCTCCGCAGCTTCGATCACCGGCATGTGGCATGATCCGCAGGCTTCGCGCGCCACGCGGTAGTCCGACGGGTTCACGAAGCGCACGAAGATCGGGTCTTCGCGGTTGAGCAGTGAATAGCTGCGTTCCGGATTGGCGGAACTGGGATAATGCCAGCTGCCCGGATAAGTCGGCAACACATGCGCGGCTTCGCGCGCGGCAACATATTCGGGATGCTCGAAACCGAATTCCGGCTCGCCATAAATCTCCGCATTGCCGCCGTGGCAATCGGTGCAGCCGAGCACGACCGCGTCTGAGACATGCATGGTCGGCGCATCTGTTTGCACATGGCACGAATTGCACCCGGCGGATTTTTCGTCGGCTTGCAACTGCGTCTGATTTTGCGGAGCTGGCGGGGCGATCACTCCGGCGGCGACGTAGTCGCGCACGATTGCGGTCTCGCCCTCTTCGGCGAGCAGCGATCCGGCGCTGAGCAAGGCAGCGCAGCCTGCAAACAGCGCGGTGACCAGAGTCGTTGGAGAGAAGCGTCGCATCAGTAGCTCAATGTCACATTAGCAAGGACGGAGTAATAGACATTGTCGCCGCCCCGGTTGTCGAACAGGTCCTGAAATCCCTCACCGGCCACCAAGGCAGCGGCAGACAGGCGGAACACCAGATTTTGATTGGCCCTTGGCCGCCAGATTGCGGCTGTCGAGACATCGAAGCCGATGTCTGTAGGGATGGAGCCTTCGACGCGCAGCGTTTCCAGCACGGTAGTGTCCTCGAACCACAAATGATTGGCATTGCCCGACACGCGCAGTTCAGGCGTCAGGTCGAAATCAGCGCCAAGGCCGGTCAGGATCAGGCCGGGATTGTTGAAATTGCTCTGCCCTTGCTCCTTGGAACTGCGCAGCGAATTAAGCAGGCCATTGCGGCCATTCAGGCTGACCGCGCGCCCACCACCGGCGAAAGGGATGGTCTGGCGCATCCAGTATGAAGTGTCGGCCCCGGCGAAAATCGGGTTCTCGAAAATCGCGTCATAGCCCGCTTCGACATTGTTGAACGGATCGGAATCGCCGCTTGCGAACAGGCCGGACAGGCGAAAGCGCGCCCAGTCGCGGTCATAGCTCAGTTCAGCGGCGCCGAAGAAAGCGCGTATATCGGCAGGCTCGCTGGTGAAGATCGAATTGCGGTCCTCGCCAAAGGCTCCGTAGAGGCTGGCACTCACATTGATCCGCCCGATGCGGCCATCGGCATTGTAGCCGACATAGAGCACATCATAGTCGCGCCCGCGCAGATCGCCGAGCAGGGCAGGGCGCACAGGGAACCCGTTGTCGTCAATCTCCACATCGCCGCCTTCGCGGTTCATATTGTAGACCAGTGTGAACTGGCTGGTGAGCGCGGGGATCAGGAAATCCTGGCGATAGGCGTTGGCGGCGAAGACAAAATCGCTGCGCGGTGTCTGCACGACCGAATTGAGGCCCGAATTGGTATCCTTCTCCAGCCGCCAGAACGCGCCGAGATTGTATTGGAAGCGATTGTTGTCGCGTGTTCCGAAGAAGCGCAGACCAAGCTGGTTGTCCTGAAACAGAAAGCCGCGAAAATCGGCCTGAAATGGCTGGATGCCGATGCGGAAACTGTCGAAATCATACCGCTCAGACGTGTTGCGGATGTGATAGTCAAAGAACGCTTCCTGCACGCCAAGGAAGTGATCGGTGCGATTTGAAGCGCGGCTCGGCTC
>DFBR01000217.1:19418-22000 GCA_002367375.1 Erythrobacter sp. UBA3075
ACGGGGATGGGGAAGGTGCGCGGCTCGATCACCGTGTCGCTGATGGCGTTGACGACGAAGAACCAGTCATTGCCTTCCAGTCCCAGAAAGCGCGGCGTCCAACATTCATCCGAGCCATAGGGGTAGGCGACGCTATCGGGATTGTAGGCGCGGCCTTCTTCAGCGGCGCGGGCGCGTTCTTCCTCTTCCGCGGCTGCGCGAAGTCCGCCGCGATATTCGCGTTCCTCGTCCGAATTGATGCAGATCGGGCGGTCGCCCTTGTATGTGTTCTGGCGATAGGGATCGAAGGGGTCTTCAGTCACCAGGCCAAGGTTCTGGATCAGTCGCCAGCGATCAGGGATCGGGATGGCATCGGTCGGGAAGGCCTGCGGTGGCGGCGCGCGCACCGCGCCGGGATTGTCCTGCGTAACCGGGTCGGGCAGTTCGCCGCTAAATCCGGGACGGCGGCGGCCATCGATGATTTCGGGATCGACCGGTTCGGCGGGATCGACTTGCGTGCCCAATCCCCCGTCAGGACGTTCGCCATCGGGGCGCTCTTGCGGCTGTTCTTGTTCCTGCGGCAGTGCATCCTGCTGCCCCTCCTGCATTGGGGCCGCTTGCAGCGTAAGGAGAAGGGCAAGCGCACCACTCATCGCCTACAGCCCCTGACAGACATTTTGCTCGGATGTGTCGAGAAACGGCGCGAAGGGGCAATTGATATAGCGCAGCCGCACGCCGCGTCCGTTCACATCAACCACGATCCTGTCCGCGCGAATGCTCGGGTCGGCATTGCTGATGCCGCCAACCCGCAAGCCTGCATTGTTAAGGCCGAGGAAGCTGACCATGTCATCCTGATCGATCCCGTCGCCCGATACGCCGATCCCGCCGATAAGCTCGCCGCCGCGATAGATCGGCACGCTGCCGGGGAAAATCTGGATGCCATTGGCAAGGCGCGGCGCTCCTGACGGAGAATTGGGTATGAGCGTGCAGCCAACGGGCGTATCCGCGCTGCCGCCATTGCTGGCGATAAAGGCGACATGTGCGCCGATGTCGGGTGCCACAAGATCGGTCTGCAGGCCCACGGCAAACGGGCTGAAACTGCTTGATGCCAAGACTGAGAGTGGGCCGGGCAGCTGGCCGACTTCACCATCAGGGAAGTAGGGCCGTGAGAGATTGCCGCCCGAGCGATCAGCAAAGGCAAATGCGCCGGTCAGCGCATTCGGATCACCGAGGAAAGCACGCACTCTTGTGACGTAATCCGCACCTGAGAGGCCTCCCGGCGGAGCAGGAACGGCCTGCAATTGCGCAGCGGCAACCGAATTGGAGAAGAACGCAGCAGTGCGCGCTTTCTGCAAGCTCACATCGACGCCGAAGAGCGGGCCATCGGGCGAACGCACCACGCCGAGCACTTCGCCATGCGTATCGACGAGACTAATCGAGGCCTGCATCCGGCTGTCGAGCGGTCGGCGGATCTGCGCGCGGGCGCGGCTCAATACGGCAAAGGCTTCTTCAAGCACCGCTTGCACTTCGGCAGCGGTCAGCGGCTGCGCAACGCTTGCGCCGTCGGTTCCGGCGCGGATCGGGAAGCGCGCATTACCTGCGCCATCGGTCAGCACAAAGGCATCGGGATTGGTGAATTCGGCGGGCGTTGCGGCGCGAATGCCAGAGGCTTCGGTGCCATAGGCCGTGCCTGCGACCAGCGCGCCGGTGGTATAGCCGCTGACTGCCAGCAGATTGCCCGCAGTGCCGTTGATCGCGGCGAAATTGCTCGCTCCCGCAGCGATCTGCGCTTCGGTCACATCGGTGAAACGCAAGGCTGTGCCGTCGACAAAGATGCGGTTGGCGCGGATATCGGTCGGGGCCATAAAGCCCTGCGCGCCCGCCAGCGCAATTCCCTCCTCATCGTCATTGTCTGTGTCGACGATGTTCGGGTCAAAACCGTAATCGCCATCTCCCATCACGCCGATGCCGCCCACGACGACGCCGTTCTTGTACAGCGGGATGCCGCCCGGATCGGCGGCAAGGCCGAGTGGCGAGCGTTTGGGGCCAATCAGCCCGTCACTCGCCCGCGCGACAAGGTCCGAACACGGCAATTGGCTGAACTGCACGCCGAACAGCGGCCCGCTTTCCAGCCCGACTGTGGTGGGGGCAGGTGGGAAATGTTCCTGCACGATCTGACTGGCGGTGCGGGTGGTGAAGGCGTTGCCTCCGCTTGACAGATAGGCCCCGGTCAGCGCCTTGGCGATGGCGGCAGCTTGCGCGGGAACAGCCACGCCTTGCAGCCCCACTTCGCCTCCCATCGCCGCGATACCGCCGATCTGCTGACGCGAGAGCACGGCGTTCGGATTGGCACCATTCATGGCGAAGACCGCCAGCACATTGCCGACCCTGTCGGTCACCGCGATCATCGAGGGGAGACCCCGCGTCTGCGCCTCGCTCACCGCCTGCGCGATGATCGTCTGCACGTCTGCAGCTGTAAGCGATTCCTGTGCGGGCGGAGCATAAAGCTGGCCTGAGGGCGGCGGTGTGGGCGTGGGCGTAGGCACCACAGCGTTGCCGCTGCCGTTCTGCCCGCCATCAGAGCCGCCACCACCGCAACTGGC
>DFBR01000217.1:22037-23433 GCA_002367375.1 Erythrobacter sp. UBA3075
ATTGCGCCCACGGCCTGCCCCAGCGCGGCGCGGAAGGCGGCAGGGCGATAGCTTTCAGGACTGCGCACCGCGTCATAGGCGCGGTTGATATCGGCGCGGATTCCTGCCGCCGCGCCGACCGTGATCCGGCCATCGCTCACCAGCGCATTGAGCAGTGTGTCGACTGCCATCACGGCCTGCACCGATCCGGCGTAATCGGTGAAGCGCGTAGAGGTCGCGCGGCTGCCGATCTGCTCGACAATCGCAAAGGCACTGTTCGATCCATAGGACCGCGCGGCCAGCGTGCCGGACAATTCCAGCGCCTCACTGCGCAAGGCAATCGCCGCGCGCTGCGTCTCGGCGCGCCCTTCATCCATCGCATTGTGGAACTGGCGGCTGGCGCTGCGGAAGCTCTCCGCGCGGCTCGGCGCGAGCGTTTCGGCGACGGCGGACAGCATGATGATGTTCTCATCATTGAACGGCGGCTGGCCAAATGTGATCGGGCGGCCGGGGTTGGTTTCGAACGTCAGGCGGCGCTCATCGCCATCACTGATCGCGCGGTGGCAGCTGTGGCAGTCATAGAAATAGAGCTGCGGGAATATGCCTTCGGTGCCGAAGGAAGGGCGCGCAAACAGGTCGGTCGCGCGCGCCACCGCTTCGGCCTGACCCACGGCCCAAAGCTGCACCGCGTCCGGGCGGCCTTTGCGCTGCATATAGTCGTCATCGACATCGTGATGCTGCTGAAAGGCGCTGAACAGGTCGAGTTCAAAAGTGATGCGCGGGTGGCCTGCTGCCATCATTGCATGGGTGACGAATTGGCCCGTGTCAGCACTGCCATAATGGCAATCGAGGCACACGCGCGCCCGTGTGGCCGGTTCTTCCAGCGGGACCAACCCATTACTCACGTTTGCGGGGTGTGTGCCGCGCACTTCGTAATGGCTCGACAGCCAGCCGATTGCCGCACCGTGGCAGCTTTCGCAGCCCACGCCATCGTCCAGCCGGAAGCGCGGGCCGCGTTCCGAAACGGGGGCGTAGGTGGCGTGGCAACCAAGGCAGGACTGCGCCGATTGCGGATCGCCCAGCCCCAGCGTGTCGGCAATCTGGCGAGAGCGGCGCGAGCCGAGAGTGGCATAGGCCCGGCTATGCGCGCCGCTGACGGCAGAGGGGCTTTGCCAGGTGGCAATCTCGTCCTGCCGCACGATCGCGCCATTGCCTTCGCTACGGCCATGGCAGGTAGAGCCCGCGCATGATGCGACGCCGGTGTAGGAATAGCCGTTCTGCGCGCTCAGAGGTTCTCCGGCAGTCAGGCCGAATGTAAGTGCAAGCACGGCAGCCATGGCAAGCGCGGGCAGTGCAAATCGCGCGCGTCTGGCCATATCGCGTTTCCCCTCATTCCCTAAGATGTGGCGGCCCCCAG
>DFBR01000021.1:0-7493 GCA_002367375.1 Erythrobacter sp. UBA3075
CGCTGATGGCGCTGGAAAATCCGCGCATCGACGCGACACTGATCGAAGGCGGCACTTTTCAGGATGAAATTGACGAGCGCGGCGTGATGGCTGTGCCCGCGACCTTCCTCAATGGTGAGAGCTTCTTCAACGGCAAGATGACGTTGGAAGAAGTTCTGGCCAAGGTGGACGACGGCGCCGACGCGAAGGCCGCTGACAAGCTGGATGCGAAAGAGCCGTTTGAAGTGCTGGTTGTCGGCGGTGGTCCGGGCGGTGTGGCCTCGGCCATCTACACTGCGCGTAAGGGCATTCGCACCGGGATCGCCGCAGAACGCTTTGGTGGGCAATTGAACGATACGCTCGGCATCGAAAATCTGCCCGGCACCGAGTACACCGAGGGCCCTAAGTTGACAGCCGGTCTTGAACGGCAGGTTGCCGCGCAGGATGCGATCGATCTGATGAACCTTGCGACCGCCAAGAAGCTGGTCCCGGCGGATCGCCCCGGCGGAATGCACAGAGTGGAGCTGGAGAACGGCGCGGTGTTGAAGGCCCGCTCACTGATCCTCTCCACTGGCGCGCGCTGGCGCTCGCTTGGGGTGCCGGGTGAAGACGAATATCGCAACAAGGGCGTTGCCTATTGCCCGCATTGTGACGGCCCGCTGTTCAAGGGCAAGCGCGTCGCTGTGATCGGCGGCGGCAATTCGGGTGTCGAGGCAGCCATCGATCTTGCTGGCATCGTGGGCCATGTGACCGTGGTGGAATTCGATACGCAGTTGCGCGCTGACAAGGTCCTGGTCGAAAAGCTGGAGAGCCTCTCCAATGTCGCCATTCTGGTGAACGCGCAGACCACAAAGATCACAGGCAATGGTGAGCGCGTGGACGGCCTGACTTACAAGGACCGCGCCAGCGAGGAAGAACACAATCTCGAACTTCAGGGCGTCTTCGTGCAGATCGGGCTTGTCCCCAATACCGAATGGCTGACAGACAGCGGGCTTAAGCTTTCGCAGCACGGCGAGATCGAAATCGACGCGCGTTGCGGGACGAATCTGCCCGGCATTTTTGCCGCAGGCGATTGCACCACCGTCCCTTACAAGCAGATCGTCGTGGCAATGGGAGCAGGCTCCAAAGCTGCGCTATCTGCCTTCGACTATCTGATCCGCAATGAAGCGACAGAGGATGTGGCGCACGCAGCCTAGCCCCCCTTCCGCAATCATCATCTAGAATGCCCGCTTTCGGCCCTGCCGGTGGCGGGCTTTTCGTATCTGGTCGCGCGTCTGCCTCACCTCACCCATTGAGTGGCAAATTCGATCATTGACTGCCAACTAATCGATTGGACGAATGAATGCGTGAAGCGCACTCTCTCACCATTGGCGACTCGTTCGCCGCAATAATCGATAGAGAGAGGAAGAGAGATGGACGCGAAAACAGGATCGATGTCAGGCGGCTGCCCCTTTGGAGGCGATGGCGGAGCGCGTGACTTGCTCGGCCGCACCAACCGTGATTGGTGGCCCGATGCCCTGCAGCTCGACATTCTCACGCAGGGCGGCAAATCGCCCGACCCACTGGATGAGGGTTTCGACTACGCCGAAGCCTTCAACACGGTCGATTACAACGCGCTCAAGGCGGACCTCACCGCGCTGATGACCGACGATCAGAAATGGTGGCCTGCCGATTACGGCCATTACGGCCCGTTCTTCATCCGCATGGCGTGGCACGCCGCTGGCACCTATCGCACCGGTGACGGGCGCGGCGGTGCAGGCAGCGGGCAGCAGCGTTTCGCCCCGCTCAACAGCTGGCCGGACAATGGCAATCTCGACAAAGCACGCCGCCTGCTGTGGCCGATCAAGCAGAAATACGGCAAGAATATCAGCTGGGCTGACCTGTTCATCCTGACCGGCAATGTCGCCATTGAAAGCATGGGCGGCCCGGTCTTCGGCTTTGGCGGCGGCCGTGCCGATGTGTTCGAACCAGAAACCGTCTATTGGGGCAGCGAAGACCAATGGGTCGATGAAGGCGTTGAAACGCGCATCATCCCCGATGAAGGCAAGGCGCTGGAAAACCCGCTTGCGGCAATCCAGATGGGCCTCATCTACGTCAATCCGGAAGGTCCGGGCGGCAATCCCGATCCGCTCCTGTCCGCGCGGGACATGCGCGAAACCTTCGCCCGCATGGCCATGAATGACGAGGAAACCGTTGCCCTCACCGCAGGCGGCCATGCCTTTGGTAAGGCCCATGGCGCCAAGCCTGCTGACACATTTGGCGGCGCTCCGGAAAGTGAAGCGCTGGCCCTGCAGGGCTTTGGCTGGCTGAATGACGAGGAAGAGATTGCCGCTGGCAATATCACTACCTCGGGCATTGAAGGCGCATGGTCGAATAACCCAACCTCGTGGAGCCATGACTATTTCCGCCTATTGTTCAAATATGATTTTGAACTGGTGCACAGCCCGGCAGGTGCCCAGCAGTGGCAGCCCGTCAACCAGTCTGAAGAAGACATGGCCCCCGATGCGCGTGATCCTTCCAAGAAGGTTCCGACCATGATGACCACGGCTGATATGGCGCTGAAGATGGACCCGGAATATCGCAAGATTTCCGAGCGCTTCCTCGCCAATCCCGAACAGTTGGACGATGCCTTCGCCCGTGCATGGTTCAAGCTGTGCCACCGCGATATGGGACCCAAAGTGCGCTACCAGGGCCCGGAAGTTCCCGCCGAAGACCTGATCTGGCAGGACCCTGTTCCGGCTGGCTCTACCCCCTCGGACGGCGATGTGTCAGCGTTCAAGTCCGCCGTTCTGGGCAGCGGCCTTACGGTCAGCCAACTGGTAAAGGCGGCATGGGCCTCGGCCTCGACCTATCGCAATTCGGACCATCGCGGCGGTGCCAATGGTGCGCGCGTGCGGCTTGCTCCGCAAAAGGACTGGGCGGCCAATGATCCTGACGAGCTGGCAAGCGTGCTGGCCAAGCTGGACGAACTGCGCGGCAACGTCTCGATGGCCGATGCCATCGTGCTCGCCGGTGCAGCGGCGATCGAGAAGGCAGCCAGCGATGGCGGCCATGCGGTCAGCATCAATGTGACCACAGGCCGCGGCGATGCAGGTGATGAGCATACCGATGCCGAAAGCTTCGAACCGCTCGAACCGTTCGCCGATGGCTTCCGCAACTATCTGCGCACCAAGGCGAGCGTAAAGACCGAGGACATGCTGGTCGACAAAGCCCATCTGCTGGGTCTGTCCATCCCGGAAATGACCGCATTGGTCGGCGGGATGCGTGTGCTCGGCGCGAATACGGGAAACACCGCGCACGGCGTCTTCACCGACCGCAAAGGCACGCTGTCGAACGATTTCTTCGTGAATCTGCTCGACATGGGCACGAAGTGGACGGCCGTCGATGACAGCGGTGATGAGGAGTTTGTCGGCACTGACCGGGCGAGCGGGGCGGAGAAATATCGCGCCACCCGTACCGACCTGGTGTTCGGCTCCAATTCGCAGCTGCGCGCCATCGCCGAAGTCTTTGCCGAAAATGGTGGGGAAGAAAAATTCCTTACCACTTTCGTTCGCGCGTGGACGAAGGTAATGGACGCCGATCGATTCGACGTGAGCTAGTCAAAGCATCACGGCCGAAACGCAAGGCTTTAACAGCCACAACCCCGGAGAGCTTGCCCCCCAAGCAATTCGGGTCGCTGGAAGACCCCCGTGCAGTTCGCTGCCGGGGGTCTTTTTCTTTGAACAATGTGTATCGTTTGCCAGACCGCGCTTTACGCTCTTGCAGTTAAAGCCAGCCCGCTTCTTTCAATGGAGTGACATTGGCGCGGCTGACGGGGGCTTCGATCCCGTTATCCAGCACCAGCCGGACATTGCGCCCTTCGCGCTTCACATCCGCAACAGCACCGCGCGCGACCCACCAGCTGCGATGGACCTGCTCGCCTTCGATCCCATCCAGCTCCGCCACCGCGTCGCGCATTCGCAATAGCACCAGCTCGCTGCCAAGCGCGGTGTGCGCGCGGACATAGTGATCCTCCATCTCCAGCGCGATCAGCTCGCTGCCCAGCTCAGGTGGCAGGCGGTCGAGGAAGCGTGATGCGGTCGCCGCAGGCGCGGGCTCTACCTGCTGTGCCGGAGCCTCAACACTCTGGGCTACTTCCTCTCGCCTTGCTGGCATAATCGCGAAGAGCAGCGTGATGATGCCGCCGACCATGGCCACGTACAGGTAGTGCGTCACCGCCCCGGAAAGGTCTGGCACAATCAGATTGCCCGGCAGGCGCGGCAGGACAAAGACGGCGACCGCCATGGGAACAGAAGCAATCAGACAGCCCGCGATTTGTAATCCCCATGCGGGCAAATCCAGCGCCGGTGCGAGCTTCCTCGCCAGCCCATCTATCGGCGAATACACCGCATACCCGATATAGGCGAAGCCGAGCCACACAACGAGCCGGAGGCCGATAGGATCGTTGAAACTGCCAAACGGTCCGATGAGCGCAAGCACCACGCCAATACCGGTCATGATCGCCAAATCGATAAGGATCCGGCGCAGCTTCGCATTTCGCGCTGTGGGTGCAGGAGTGCTCATTGTGCCAGCGAAACTAGCGCCCATTGGCGGTTCGTAAAGTGGCAATCGCCCGTAAATGCGCGGATTTCACGAAGGATCGCGACCATTCCCGCACAGCGCGTTGCCTGCGAATGGGCACGCGGCACAAGGGTCTCACGAACCGAATGGGAGACCTTTGATGACCAGTGCCACTGCCAATCCGCTGACCTTTCTCAACCCCTACCACCGTCCGGCAGGTGCATTGGACCTTGGCCCGCTGACGCGTGGGCTGGTGATCGTAGCGGGGAGCTTAATGACCGCCATCTGCCTCTTCGCGATTGGCCGGGGCATATTGGGCTATGCTGGTGAACTGCCCCATTTGCAGAATGCGGCGGTGGTGTTCCATGTCGTGACGGTCATTCCCTGCGTCCCGCTAGGGCTGTATCTGCTGCTCGCACCCAAAGGCACGCCGATGCACAAGCAGCTCGGCAAATTGTGGGTTGCACTGATGGTGGTGACCGCGCTCGCCACGCTGTTCATCCATGACGGAATGCGGATGAGCTGGATCCATATCTTCGTGCCGATCACGCTGCGCGCCGCCTATCTGATCGTCGCCAAGGCGCGGCGCGGCGATATTGCCGGACACCGCAAGGAGATAGTGAGCCTGTTCCTTGGCGCTCTGATGATCCCCGGCATAGCTGCCTTTGTCATTCCAGGCCGCCTGATGAATGTGNNGGCTGGTAATTACTGGGCCGAAAGTTCTGGCCGGGCCAGCGTCAGCGCCGCCGCTTGAGCACCAGATAAATCGCACCGTCGCCCCCGTGGCGGCGGTGTGCTTTGCGTATGGCGGCGATGTCGGAGGCATGCTGACCCGCCGCCAGCCAGTCGAGGATCTTGGCACGGATCGCGCCGCGCTTCTCTCCTCTGTCCGCCGCGTCGACGGGGCGCGACTTGCCGGTTACCACCAGCACCAACCGCGCGCCCATCGCCTTGGCCTGAATCAGCCCCGCATCGAGCCGTCGGTACGCCTGATCGAGCGTGTGGCCGTGCAGATCGAGCGAGAAATCCGGCTCTGTCGAAGTGCGGGAAAGACGGCGCTCCCAATGCGAGTCGAGGCCGGAACGCGCGCGATCCTCCCCGGCACGCGGAGGGGGACCAGCCGCAGGCTGGTGGTGGGGCACTGACGGCTTGGGCGGAGGTTTCTTGAAAGAGCCCTTTGGCAAAGGCGTCCCTCCACCCCGCTTCGCGCGGCCCACTTCTCCCGCCGGGGGAGGGTCGGGATGCAGCGGCTCCACCGTATGTGCCAGCCTGTCCCACAGCGCGGCCTCTTCGGGCGACAGGCCGCGCGGCGCGCTCATCGTGTCAGGCGATTGGCTGCAGCACGCGGCAACAGGATCACGGCCTGCCCGCGCCCACTCATGCCACCAGCAATCTCGCGCGCCTCATTGCCAGCACCCCAGAAGGTGTCGAAACGGTTAGGGCCACGGATCGCGCCGCCCGTGTCCTGTGCAATCCACAGACCGTTGGCGACAGAGCGATCAAGATCGAGCAACACCGGGGCGCCATAAGGAACGAACTTGGGATCGACTGCGACTGAGCTTTGCCCGCGCACCGGCACGCCAATGGAGCCGATAGGTCCCTCGCCCGTCAGCTCGCGGAAGAACACCCAACTTTCGTTCAGGCGCATCAAATCAGCACCGTCGCGCGGGTTTTCGCGCAGATATTGCATGATGCCCTGCATGGAGCCTGCATATTGCCCCAGCCCATCGCCAAGCAGGCCGCGTTCGCGCATCACGCCGCCGATGCCGGTGTAGGAGTGGCCGTTTTGCCCGGCATAGCCGATGCGGATGATATCGCCCTCGGGTGTCCGGACGCGGCCCGATCCCTGAATTTGGAGGAAGAAAAACTCGATCCCGTCGCTGGCATAGCCGATGACCGGCGCGCCGCCATTGAGCGCGCCAGCTTCTATCTCGGCCCGGGTGAAATGCGACACGCACCCGCCATCGGGCATTCGGCGACTGAGCGGGGCGCGGCCTTCGCGCTCGCTTTCGGGCGTATCATCGCGCCAGCAACGTTCCAGATCGCCGGGCACGCCATAGATCGGCACATCGCTGGCAGAGCGCCGCGCGCGGCTGCCCATGATCTCGGGCTCGAAATAGCCGGTGGCAAAGGCCGTGCCTTCGCCCACGCGCACAGGCGTGAATTGGCTGGTGAAAAATTGGTCGGCTCGCACATCGGGCCAGCTGGTTGCCGCATCGCACGGCGCGGCCCAGTCCGATGGTGTCGTAAGGCCGGACACATCCTGCCGGCGGACCGCGACGCTGCAACTGGTGCGGAATGCTCGCAGGGCGGCGCTGGCATCGTCTGACCCAATCGCTCCGAGGGTGGAGGCTGCCAAACTGACCGCGCCAAGCTGCGCTGCACTCGCGGCCACCGCAACCGGCGGCTGCACGGGCGGCGGCGATCCAGCAGGGATCAGCCGCCCGCATGATGCAAGCAGGCCAAGAGCCATAAGTGGGAAAAGGCGGCGCAATTTGCTCACGCCGCGTTAGCTATCAAGCTGCGTCGGTCTCGTCGAGCAGCCAGTTGGGATCATCGCTGCGCACATCGCGCATGAAAGTCCAGATATCGCGGCTTTCAATCGCATCGTCGAGCGATCCAGCGACCATATTGCCTTCCGCATCATAAGTGACGCTGGCGATATCGGCTACGAAACGCACGGCAATACGAGCAATCCTGCCGTCCAGCAGGGCCGAATGCACGGTGGTGTCTTCGATGCGGATCAGGCGGTTGTCGAGCTTGAAGCCTGCTGCTTCACGCTCGTCGATAGCGGCGGCAAAGCTGGAGTAGACGTCATCATCGCACAATTGCTCCAGCTCTTCCTTGTCGCCGCGCCAGAATGCATCGAGCACGACTTCATAGGCACCCTTGGCACCTTCGAGGAAAGGCAGCAGTTCAAACGAGCGGTCAGCGGTCGAAATTTCGCGCAGACC
>DFBR01000021.1:7593-7954 GCA_002367375.1 Erythrobacter sp. UBA3075
TTGGCGATAGCCTCCTCCTCATGCTCCGCCTTGCGGCCGAGCACAGAATACAGACGCATCCCGAGGAATGCGGCGACCATGGCGAGGATGACGATTTGCCAAATCATGCGATAAACTTTCCGAATCTGTCCCGCAAAATCAATCCAGTGCGGAATTCTCTCTCTATGGTGTACAAGATAGGTACCAATAGCAAATGAACAACCGCGACTTAAGGGGGGCTGAAGCCCACAGAAAACATTTTACCGCTTTCGCCCATTTCAATTAGCGGATCGACGACCGGTGCCGTTGCGGCCCGCGCACAAGGGTGTTAGGCGCGCGCAGCGAATTTACGGTGGGGCAGGCATCACAGCACAACCATCGC
>DFBR01000213.1:0-745 GCA_002367375.1 Erythrobacter sp. UBA3075
ACAGGCACGCCGCTCGCCAGCAAGGGCGCGGTGACCATGAAGATGATGAGCAGCACCAGCATTACGTCGACGAAAGGGGTGACGTTGATTTCGGCCATTGGCGCGCGGCGATTGCCATGCCGCCGCCCTCGCCTGCCACCTGTCATGCCCATCGCCGTCACACCCCCTCCATATCGCGGCTGACCTGCGCGTGGACGCGGTCGGCAAAGCGCGTGAGGCGGGCTTCAAACCCGTTCACTTTGTTCGACAGGCGGTTGTAAGCGATCACCGCAGGGATGGCGGCAAACAGGCCGATAGCGGTCGCAAACAGTGCCTCGGCAATGCCCGGTGCAACCACGGCGAGCGAGGAGTTTTCCTGCACACCGATCTGGAAGAAGCTGTTCATAATGCCCCAAACGGTGCCGAACAGGCCGACAAAGGGCGCGACCGATCCGACGGTGGCGAGAAAATTGATCCGGTCCGCCAGATTGTCCGATTCCAGCGCGACCTGCCCTTCCATCGCCTGCGCCACGCGGGCGCGGGCGGCTTCCTTGTCCTTCAGACCGCCCTTGTGGCTGCGGCGGAACTCAGCGATCCCCGAAGCGGCAACGCGCGCCGATGGATTGTCTTTCCGGCGGCGCGCATCGAGCAGGCTGTCGACATCGCTATTGCTCCAGAATTCCTCTTCGAACGCGCCGCACTTGCTCCGCAAATTGCCCATGCGCAGCCCGAAGCCGACGATAATCGCCCACACCCAGATCGATGC
>DFBR01000213.1:801-3197 GCA_002367375.1 Erythrobacter sp. UBA3075
TGGCTGGCGTTTGGGTCTGCCATCGGGTGCGAGGAATGCGGCGACAATCTCAATCTCGGCGAGCAATTCGGGGCCACGCAAAATGCGCTGGACCATCCGCGCGCTGGCAGAGCGCAGCTGGGTGCAACGCGTTTCCACTGTCAGCACATCGTCAAATCTCGCCGGACGGCGCCATTTGATGTTCGCTTCGGAGACGGCATAGAACCCCTCTCCCGCTTCAAACGCATTGCGCTGGTCTACACCAAGCAGGCGCAGGATATCGCTGCGCGCGCGCTCGCACCATTTGAGATAATTCGCGTGATAGGCGATGCCGGACAGGTCAGTATCCTCAAAAAAGACGCGCACCGGATAGAGGTGCCGCGACCCTTCGATGCGGCCGGAGGGTGGTTGTAATTGCTCGTTCATCGCTGAACGGCGGCTTACAGCCGGGTGCGCAGGGAAAAAAGAGGGTTAATCGCTGAGGCGAGTCTTATTTTGGGTGAGCGGAGTTTGCCCACCCCGCTGCGACTAGGCCAGCAAGCTGGCAAGTCTCGCTCCCCTCCCGCTTGCGGGAGGGGTTGAGGGTGGGCCGGTACCGAGCGATTGGGCAACTAACGCGCCAACATCGGCCCTAGCGGCCCGCCGCCAAACAGATGGACGTGCATATGCGGCACTTCCTGACCGCCATTGCGCCCGACATTGCCAAGCAGACGATAGCCGCGCACGACCAGGCCATTATCACGCGCAACCGTCCCCACGGCGCGCACGAAACCGGCGATTTCTGCGTCGGATGCTTTTTCGCTAAAGTCGTCCCAGCTGACATAGGCGCCCTTGGGAATCACCAGAATATGGACATCGGCCTGCGGATTGATGTCGTGGAAGGCGAATGCATGATCATCTTCATAGACCTTGTTGCACGGGATTTCGCCGCGCAGGATCTTCGCGAAGATATTTTCGGAATCGTAGGGAGCGGTCGGGTCAACAGCCATCAGTCTTTCGTCCTTGCAGCTTTTTCGTCGAGGCCGGAAGTGCCTTCGCGTCGGTCGAGTTCGGCCAGCACATCGGCCAGCGCCACGTCTTTCGCGCTCAGCAGCACGAGCAGGTGAAACAACAGGTCGGCAGCTTCGCCGGTCAAGTCTTGGCTATCGCCCGAGAGCGCGGCAATGACCGTCTCGGTCGCCTCCTCACCAACTTTCTGGGCGATCTTCGCAAGGCCCTTGGCGTTGAGCTTCGCGACATAGCTTGAATCCGGCGAGGCAGCGCGGCGCTGGGCAATTACGGTTTCGAGGCGGGAGAGAGTGTCAGGCAATCTATAGCATTCCATCGTCATTGCGAGGAGCCGCAGGCGACGCGGCAATCCAGCAGATTTGAGCAGTGCGCTCTGGATTGCTTCGCTACGCTCGCAATGACGAGCATTCAAGCAGGAGAATGTCTGGTCGTCCCAGACCTAATCGTCGCTGTCAGATTTTCGCATGGCGAGGCTGCGCCCGACGATCACGCCCAGCACGCCGAGCGCGAACAATGTGACGCTGGAAGCTTCGGGCACTTGCGCGGCGGCCGATGCCGCAGTCGGTGCGGCGGTCAGGAGCGTCGTGGCGATGATGGGCAAGCTTTCGGTCACGCGACAGCAAATCTACCCATTCGCTGCATTGCACAAGCAGGCTGGCGCGTCTGTCCCGCAGCGGGACCGGGCCGCACGGATTTGTAAATTGTGGCTTTGCGCCGTGACTTTGCGATTGGCGCGAGCAAGCCGGGATTATCGCTTTGTTTCAGCTACTTCGTGCAGGAAGTCCCGCCGCGCGCAAGGCTGCATGAGCATCTGCAATCGTGTGAGTCCCGAAATGGAATATGCTCGCCGCCAGCACGGCGCTGGCTCCGCCCTTGGTCACGCCGTCGATAAGGTGCTGCAAATTGCCGACTCCACCGCTCGCGACGACCGGCACGGACACGGCATCGGCAATGGCCCGCGTTAGCTCCAGATCATAGCCCGCCTGCGTCCCGTCGCCGTCCATGCTGGTGACGAGCAATTCGCCCGCGCCCAGATCAGCTAACCGCACCGCGTGCTCCAGCGCATCAATCCCCGTTTCACGTCGCCCGCCATGGGTGAAGATTTCCCAACGCCCTTCGCCGACGCGCCGGGCATCCACACTGGCGACCGCGCATTGGCTGCCCATCCGGTCGGCAATGTCGGCCATGATTTCAGGGCGCTTCACGGCAGCAGAATTGACCGCGACCTTGTCCGCGCCTGCCAGCAGGAGCGCGCGCGCATCCTCCACGCTCGAAACCCCGCCGCCCACGGTTAGCGGCATGAAGCACACTTCTGCGGTGCGCCGGACAATGTCTAGCAGTGTGCCACGCCCTTCATGGGTGGCGGAAATGTCGAGAAAGCACAGCTCGTCCGCGCCTGCCTCGCTATA
>DFBR01000155.1 GCA_002367375.1 Erythrobacter sp. UBA3075
GGGCAGATCGCCCAGTCGGCCAAGGATTACGGCGCGATGGCGGGCCTCAAGGTTCATTCCATCGTTGGCGGAACCAGCGTCAACAAGGATCGCAACAAGCTGCACCGCGGCTGTGACATCCTTGTCGCAACACCCGGCCGCCTGCTCGATCTGATCGACCAGAAGGCCTTCAACCTTTCCGGCGTGGAAATCCTGATCCTCGATGAAGCGGACCAGATGCTCGACCTCGGCTTCATTCACGCGCTGCGCAAGATCAGCCAGCTTGTGCCTGACACCCGCCAGACGCTGTTCTTCAGCGCTACCATGCCCAAGCAGATCAAGGAACTGGTCAGCAAATATTGCAACAACCCGGTCACCGTTTCTGTGACACCGGCAGCATCGACTGCAGAGCGGGTCGAGCAGTATCTGTTCATGGTTCAGCAGGACGAAAAGCCTGCGCTGCTCGAAATGATCCTGATGGAACGCCACGCTACGCCCGGTGATTTCGAACGTGTGCTGATCTTCACCCGCACCAAGCACGGCGCAGACCGGCTGGTGAAGAAGCTGGCGCAGTCCAACATCCCCGCCAACGCCATTCACGGCAATAAGAGCCAGCCGCAGCGTGTTCGCGCGCTGGACGAATTCAAGCGGGCCAAGACGCCGATCCTGATTGCGACCGATGTTGCCGCGCGCGGGATCGACATTCCTGGCGTGTCTCACGTCATCAATTACGAACTGCCCAATGTGCCCGAGCAATATGTCCACCGCATCGGCCGCACCGCGCGTGCCGGCGCTGATGGCGTGGCTATTGCCTTTTGTGCCGAGGATGAGCGTCAGTATCTGAAAGATATCTGCCGCAACACCGATGCCGAATTTACCCGTCTCGACCTGCCGGAAAACTTCCGTGCGGTGGTCGAAGGTGTCGGCCCGACCAAGCCTGCGCCCAAGCAACAACGTCAACGCGTGAAGCCCAAGCCGCGCGGTGGTTCTGGCGAACGCAGCCGTCACTCTGGCGGCGGCGGTCGTCCGCAGGGCAATCGTGGTGGTGGTCAAGGTGGCCAGGGCGGCCAAAGCGGCAAATCCGGCGGCCAGCAGCGTCGTCGCGGTGGACGTGGCGGTAATGGTGGCGGCGGCGGCGGCGGCGGTGGTGGTCGCGGCCGTTCGCAGGGCTAAAAGACAAGCTTCACTAGCCAAATCTTAAGCATCGTAGCCCTAGGCTTCCTGCCATGTTGCATGATTGGGAGCTTAGGGTGCGATGATCAGAACCAAGACCACGCTGGTCGTCGGCGCTGGTGCATCGTGCGAGCTGCAATTCCCCGACGGGCGCGAGCTACTTGCGCGAATCGCGGCAGGCTTTGATTTCCAGCGCCTTGGAAGCGGACTGGAAAGCGCGGATATTGCCGCCATGGCGGCGCAAATCGCATCGATTGCCAAGAAAGCCCGGGTCAAGGAAGAGATGCTGCGCGAAGCGGGGCAAGTCATCCGCTCGGCCGCGCGTATTTCCCATTCGATTGACGCCATCCTTGAACAGCATGGCGACAATCCGCTGGTGCTGGCAGTCGGCAAGCTTGCCATCGCGCATTATACGCTCGCGTCAGAAGCGGCCTGCCCGATGGGGACCGAGCCGCGCGATCCGGGCGATCTGCCTGTTCGCGGTACGGAGAACTGGCTGTTCCAACTGTCCCGGGCCGTGGTCAACGGCGTCCCGCGTGCCAAGGCCGAAAGCTGCTTCGACAATCTCTCCATTGTCTGTTTCAACTATGATCGTTCGATTGAGCACTACCTGCCATGGGCGCTGCACATGGCGTTCGGCATGAGCCTGACTGATGCGCGGGCATTGGTGGCTGAAAAACTGCGGATCATCCATCCCTACGGCACGCCCGGAAAGCTTGAGTGGCAGGCAGGCAAGCTGCCGCTGGCCGATTGGGGCGAGGTTGAGCCGGAGGATTTCCCCGGCGTGGTCGAACAAATCCACACGGTAACTGAACGCGAAGGCCAGCGCGGGTTCAAGCGGCAAATGCTGGGCGAAGTGGTGCAGGGCAAGCGGCTCGTATTCCTCGGCTTCGGCTTCGATCCGATGAATTGCAGCATGCTTTTCGATGCGCCGTTCGAGCACAATCCCGATGTGCTGGTGACCATGCCCGGCGCAAGCGACACTGAACGCGCCGCAGTGCTGCGTTTGTTGAAACGTCAGGCGGGCATCAAGGATGAAGCGCTCATCACGCTGGAAGACCTGCGTGCCTGGCAATTGCTGCGCGATTACGCACCATTCCTTGAGAGCTAGAATCCGGGAAAGCCGGTAACCAACCCCGCTTGCGAGACGTATAGCGATGGACCATAGCGCGAGCCACGCGCTGAAGGAGCCATCCATATGTCCAACTACGATTTTGACCTCTTCACCATTGGCGCAGGTTCTGGCGGAGTCCGTGCGAGCCGCGTTTCCGCTGCGTATGGCGCGAAGGTAGCTGTCGCTGAGGAACACCGCGTTGGCGGAACATGCGTGATCCGCGGCTGTGTGCCTAAGAAGATGCTCGTTTACGGCGCGCATTTCGCGGAGGATCTGGAGGACTGCAAGCGCTTCGGTTGGGAGATCGGCGAAAGGCGTTTCGACTGGACGGTGCTGCGCGACAATGTGCTGGCCGATGTCGACCGGCTCGAAGGAGCCTATACAGACACGCTCGAAAATCACGACGTCACCATCTTCCATGAGCGCGCGGAGATCACCGGCCCGCACGAAATAACGCTGGCCAGCGGTAAGGTCGTGACCGCCAAATACATCCTGATCGCCACTGGCGCACGTCCGCAATTGCCGGATTTCGAAGGCGTGGAGCACGGCATCACTTCGAACGAGGCGTTCCATCTCGATGCTCTTCCGAAGAAGATCATCATCGCGGGTGGGGGCTATATCGCGAATGAATTTGCCGGAATTTTCAACGAGTTCGGTAGTGACGTTTGCCTTGTCAATCGCGGCGACCAATTGCTGCGTGGCTATGATGAGGCGCTGCGCGACCGGCTGCTGCAAATCTCGATCATGAAAGGCATCGATTTCAAGTTCAACACCCTGTTCGAATACATCCGGCCCAGCGATGATGGCGGTTTTCTGGCCAAGCTGACCGGCTGTGACGAGGAACATGTCGATGTCGTCATGTTCGCCACGGGCCGTTCACCCAATACCGAAGGCCTGGGGCTTGAAAACGTGGACGTAGAGCTGGGCGAGAAGGGCGAGATCCCGGTTGACCAATTCAGCAAGACCAATGTCGATCACATCTATGCCGTGGGCGATGTGACCAACCGCGTGCAACTGACGCCGGTGGCCATTCGCGAAGGGCAGGCCTTTGCCGATACGGTGTTTGGCGATGGCGACCCGGTCGCAGCAGATCACAGCTGCATTCCCAGCGCGGTGTTCAGCCATCCTCCGATTGCTTCTGTTGGGTTGACCGAGGGCGAGGCGCGCAATTCGCTCGGCTCGATCAAGGTTTATCAATCGGATTTCCGCCCGATGAAGAACGTGCTGGCAGGCCGGAACGAGCGGTCGCTGATGAAGATGATCTGTGATGCAGAAAGTGATCGCATCGTCGGCATCCACATGATCGCTCCCGAAGCTCCGGAAATGATGCAGGCAGCGGCAATCGCTGTGAAGGCAGGGCTGACCAAGGCCGATTTCGACGCCACGGTGGCGATCCACCCGACGATGGCGGAAGAGCTGGTTCTGATGCGATGAGCGGCCCCCTGAACGCGGTGTTCAGCACCGCGTCAGCGGCCAGGCGTAAGGGTGCGTGCGGGAGATTTTCATGCGCTATTTCATGCTCTGGCCACTTCTCGTTCTTGCTGCCTGCGGAGCGAATGATGTGACGTCCGGCCCCGCTTCCGATGACCGCGAATACGCGACGCAGATCGACGTGCCGAGCCCTGATTACGCCGCGCTGATCGCCGGTGCGCCTGAAATTGTACCGTCAGAGATCGATGGAGAGCCCGCTTCGCTGAACGCTCCTCCCATAAGCGAGGCGGCCTTGCCTGCGGTTCGCATGTGGCCTGCCGCGACAATGCCGACTGAGTTTCAAATGGAAGCGGCCTTTAGTGGGCGCATATTCCTGCGTGACGGCTGCGTCTTTATCCAGAGCTCTAACGAAGGAGCGCGTGAAAAGTTGGCCTGGTTCCACGCTGAGACCGGCCTCGATCTGGACGCGGAGGGATTTTATGTCCTCATCAACCGTGTGAACGGCCAGATCGAGGCGCGCTTGGGGGAAACGATGAGCTGGGCCGGACCCAACCCGATTGACCAGAGCGACCCAGCCATAGCCGCCTATCGTGAGGCATGCGGTGATTACGACGTCGAAGGCGTTGGCAATCCGCAGGCGAATGAGAAGCGGTATGTGATCTATCCGCACCTGCGCCAACCGCCCGATTCCGCTCCGCCGCCGGGTCTCGAATGAGCGGCGAGATATTCACCATCGGCTATGCCCGCACCACGCAGGATGCGCTGGTGAGCGCGCTGTGCGAAGCGAAGGTCGAAGTGTTCGCCGATATTCGCGCTATTGCCA
The DNA here is from genome assembly GCA_002367375.1 of Erythrobacter sp. UBA3075. GTDB lineage: Bacteria > Pseudomonadota > Alphaproteobacteria > Sphingomonadales > Sphingomonadaceae > Alteraurantiacibacter. The sequence goes on from DFBR01000155.1 coordinate 4,521, forward strand.
ATTCGCGCCGTCCGGGCTTTTCCAAGACATCGCTCGCCGCTGCGGTGGAGGAGGCGGGAATTCAGTACCGGCATTTCAAGCATCTGGGCACGCCCAAGGAAGGCCGCGATGCTGCGCGCAAGGGTGATCTTGCGACCTTGCGGCGGGTCTATGAAGGTCAGCTCGAATTGCCCGAGGCGCTGGCGCAAATGGCACAGGTGCAGGCTCTGGCGCGCGAACAACACATTTGCCTGCTGTGCTATTGCGAGGAGACCGCCAAGTGCCACCGCGCACTGTTGATCGAGGCGGCATTTGCCGACTGGCAGGTGCGCGATCTGCATGCGGGCGCAAGCCTCACTTGAAACGCCGCTCTCTTCGCCGCACAAGGGCGCGATAACAGAGAGAGGGACCTCCATGCCGCGCCAACCCAAGCTATTGCGCTTCCTGCTTCCGCTTGCCGCCGTTCTGTTGCCCACAAGTGCTGCGGCGCATGATCCAGAACAGGCCGAGTGGTCCATCGCGATTCATGGCGGGGCGGGCACACTGCAGCGTGACGCCATGACGCCAGAGCGCGAGGCGGCCTACACCGCATCGCTGCAAGTTGCGCTGGACGCTGGCGCTGCGATACTGCGCGATGGCGGCACTTCGGAAGATGCCGTGCT
>DFBR01000009.1:0-4578 GCA_002367375.1 Erythrobacter sp. UBA3075
ACTGCCTATGCGGGCGAGATGAAGAAGGGCGTCTTCGGCATTCTCAACTACCTGCTGCCGACCAAAGGCGTGATGCCGATGCATTGCAGCGCCAACACCGGTTCTGACGGCAAGACGGCAGTGTTCTTCGGGCTTTCCGGCACTGGCAAAACGACGCTGTCCGCCGATGCCAGCCGCACGCTGATTGGCGATGATGAGCATGGCTGGTCGGACGAATCTGTCTTCAACTTCGAAGGCGGTTGCTATGCCAAGATGATCCGCCTTTCCGAGGAGGCGGAGCCGGAGATTTACGCGACCACACGCATGTTCGGAACGGTGCTGGAAAATGTCGTGATGGACCCCGACACACGTGAATTGGATTTCGACGACAACTCGCTCGCCGAAAACTCACGCGGGGCCTATCCCATTGAATATATTCCCAACACTTCTGAACACAACCTTGGTCCGGTGCCGTCAAATGTGGTGATGCTTACTGCCGATGCGTTCGGCGTGCTGCCCCCAATTGCGCGGCTTACGCCCGATCAGGCGATGTATCACTTCCTGTCCGGTTACACTGCCAAAGTGGCCGGCACCGAGATCGGTGTGACCGAACCTGAAGCGACCTTCAGCACCTGTTTCGGCGCGCCCTTCATGCCGCGTCACCCGAGCGTTTATGGCAATTTGCTGAAAGAGCGCATTGCGAGCGGCGGCGTGCAGTGTTGGCTGCTCAACACCGGCTGGACGGGCGGCAAATATGGTGTCGGCAATCGGATGCCGATCAAGGCGACTCGCGCGCTGCTGAATGCTGTGCTCGACGGCAAGATGGATGGCGTGGAATTCCGCAGGGATCCCAATTTCGGCTTCGATGTGCCTGTCAGCGTACCGGCTCTGGTCGAGGCGGGGATCGACCAGACAATCCTCGATCCGCGCAGCACCTGGGCAGATGGCGAGGAATATGATCGTGCAGCGGAAAAGCTGGTTCAGCTATTCGTCGACAACTTCCGGCCCTTTGCTGAGCATGTCGATGAAGGCGTGCGTCAGGCCGCGCCGAATTCTGAAACGCAGCCTGCCTGAGACACAGTTTTACAGTTTGAGACGAAGGCCCCGCCTGGCGCAAGCCGGAGCGGGGCCTTTAATATCTGACGCTTTCGTCTATGGTCTGCAGCCGTAACGAAGGAGAGAACACCCATGAGTATGCTTGACGGAATTTTGCGCAATATCGGCGGCGCGCCGGACGATGTGGCCAATCTGGCGGAAAAGGTCGGAATAGACCCGGCAATGGCCGAACGCGCAATCGCGACGCTGGGCCAGACGCACCAGATGCAGGGTGACACGGTTGAGCTGGCATCTGCCAAGACCGGCCTCGACTCAGGCGTGCTGTCACAGATCGTTGAACATATCGGCGGCGAAGGTTCGCTGGGCGAATTTGCCAACGCGATCAAGAATGATCCGTCCAGCCTGATGGGCATTCTCGACAAGGATGGTGATGGCAATCCGCTGAACGATATTGCTGGCATGGCCAGCGGTCTGTTCGGCAGGGATTGAGATGAGCCTCGCACAGGTTCTCCAGCAATCTGGTGTCATCGAAAGCATGGCGCGTGAGCTGAACATTGATGAGCAGACCGCTCGCACGGGTGCAGGGGCATTGCTCCCTGCAATCGTCGCCGGAATGGGGCGTAGCTCCACGTCTGGTGGCGGGTCTGACCCGCTCGGCGGCCTGGGCAGCCTTGCTGGCGCAGTACTGGGCGGCGGAACGGGTGGAGGGCTGCTCGATGCAGTGCTCGGCACGCAGCCGACGCCGGTGCAGCAGGGTAATGACATTCTCGGCAACATCTTCGGTACCAAGGATGTCAGCCGTTCGGTCGCGGGCGAAGTTGCTGCGGTGACCGGGCTGGACGAAAACCTGCTCAAACGCATGTTGCCAATCCTCGCCATGGCGGTGGTCGGTTACATGACCCGGCAGGCTGGACAGGGCGGCTCGGGCCAAAGTGGTGGCGGGCTCGGGGGTATCCTCGGCTCAATCATCGGCGGGTTGGCGTCGCGCTAACGCTTCGGCGATCAATGAAAAAGGCCCGCGATGCTGTGCAGCTTCGCGGGCCTTTTCGTATCAGCTGTGGTTGCCGATGTAGCGGGTGATGTTGCCTGCCAGCACATCGAGCGGAGCATTGCCGCCCTCAACAACCGCCAGATTGAAGTCGCGCAGATCATAGGCACTGCCCAATGCCTGCATCGCGCGTGTCCGTTGGCGCAGGATTTCCAGCTTGCCGACCATGTAGCCGCAGGCCTGACCCGGCCAGCTGCAATAGCGATCGATTTCATTGGTGGTTTCCGCCACACCGACGCCGCTGTTGGTGTGGAAGAAATCGATGGCTTGCTGTCGTTCCCACCCCTGCGCGTGCAGCCCGGTATCCACGACCAGACGGATGGCGCGGTAGGCCATCGCCTGAAGATAGCCCAATTGCCAGGCGGGATTGTCGTCATAAGCGCCAAGCTCGCTGGCCAGCTGTTCCGAATACAGCGCCCAGCCTTCGCTGAAGGCATTGAAGGCCAGAATTGCTCTGATCATGGGCAGTTGGTTCGAATATTCGCCTTCCCACACATGGCCGGGAATCGCCTCATGATGGGTGAGTGTCGGCAAATCGTATTTCCGGTGAAGGTCCGTATCGCGCAAGTTTATCCAGAACGTGCCGGGCCGCGATCCGTCGACGGCGGGCGCGCCGCCATAGGCCGTGGGCGCGCCCAGTTCTTCGTTGGGCGGAATGCGGCGCACGGCGACTTCTGGGTCGACCACGCGGGCAAAGGCGCGAGGCATCTCGCCGCGAATGTAATCAATCCGTTCTTCAAGGAAGCGCATGATTTCGGCGCGTCCTGCGTCGCCTTCGGCAAACTTGAACCGGTCATCCTGTGAAAGCTGGATCATCCGCTGGCCGGGATTGCCTTCGGTGTAGCCCAAACTGCGCAGGAGAGGGTCCATGCGGCCATGAATGTCGGCCAGCGTATCAATGCCGAGCTGGTGAATTTCCTGCGGCGACATAGTGGTCGTTGTGCTCGACTTGAGTGACCAGCGATACCAGTCATCGCCATGCGGCCGCGCGGAAATGCCCGGCGCACTCCCCGCCATGCTCCGTTGGGTGCGCAGTTCGGCCAGTTGCGCCTCCAGCATGGGGGCGATGTCGCCGGTTACGATGGCACTGGCGCGGGACTGCCAGTCACCTGCGATGCCTTCTTCAGCGGTGCGACGAACAAGCGATTCCACTAGCGATCCGCCAGCCATCGCATCGGTTAGTTGGCGCTGCATCTGCTCAGCTGCACGGTTGAGCAGGAAATCGGGTGGGATGACGCCCATCTCGCGTTCCGCTTGCATCCGGCCCAACTCGCCAGCCAGCACGCCGGGCATCTCTTCAAGGCGCGCAATATAGGCCTCCGCATCGGCCTCATCGCGCACCGGATGGTCGGAATCGAGGAAACGCGGCAGGTCGATATAGGCGCCAACATTCTGAATGACGGGATAGGGCGCGGTCCGCCAGCTGCCGACGGGAATATCGCCGTAGGGCAGGGCAAAGCCTTCCACCGCTGTCGCATAGGCGCTTTCGACCACTTCAAAGCTGGTGCGTGTGGCATCATCCAGCCCGATCTTCGGGAATTGTCGTGCGCGCTGCAGATCATTGGAAAGCGTCGCCGCATAGGCATCGCGCCCGGCTTGCGAGGCATTACCCAGTTGGCTGCGCAGATAGGCGTGCTCGCCCGTATCAACGCCCAGCGAGCTGGCGCGCGTGGGTTCGTGGCGCAGCAGGTTCCACGCGAATTCATCCAGCAGCCCCTGACCCGCCGATTGCCCGGCGGGGGGAGCCATTGTTGTGGTGACCGGAACCGTGTCCTGACTGGCAGCGCAGCCCGGCAGGAATGCGAGCGCCGTGGAACTGCCCAGCGCGCCGATGAAGGCGCGGCGGGAAAGCGATGCGTCGATGATCTTTTGCATGGCGCAAGTGGTCGCCGATGCGGCGGGCCCCGTCAAGGTTTGCACGGCAGAGGGGCTGGCAGGTGAGCGCGCGGCGCGCTAGATCGGCCGCCATGTTTGACTATTTGATCTCCGTCGTCGTCCTTGCCGCAGTCGCCCTCTTGGCCGGTGCCTATGCCCTGCATCGCCGAGGCAGCAGTAAGCAGGCGCTGTTGATGGCGGTGTTGGCAGCGGTGATGATCGCCAATGTGGCAATCTGGCTGATCCCCACATCCGGCGGCGACTCGCTGGCCGATGCCGCCGCCCGTTCGGAGGATTAAATCACTCGGGAATCTGCCAGGTAACTGTGCCGGTATAGGTGCCGACCACGCGTGCGCCATTGCCATCGGTCGCCGGTTCGAAGCGCGCGCGGCGCTGGATGAGCCGACAGGTGTTGCGATCAAGGCTCGTATGCCCGGTGCTGGCGGTGATCTCGCAAGCGTCGACCCCGCCATCGCTGCCCACGACCAGCCGATAGCGGGCGATCCCTTCGCGTTCGCGGGTCAGGTCGCGGCGCAAGTAATCATTGCTGGTGATCCAGCTCTGGACGCTATTTCTTGGTCTGGGGGCGACCGGCACGATGGCCGGTGTGGGCGTGGCGA
>DFBR01000009.1:4608-5977 GCA_002367375.1 Erythrobacter sp. UBA3075
ACGACGGGGTTGGTCGTCTCAAACTCAAACGGGCTGTCAGGCGCTTGTGGGGAAGAAGCGATGGGCGGAGAAGTTTCGGGCACAACCTCCGGAATCTCGGGCGGCGGCGGATCGAAGACGACGGGCGTTCCCTCGAATGGCGTATCTTCTTCTATGATGACGCCCGTCACTGCCAGTCCAGCCACCAATCCAAACCCCAGCAAGGCGTGGATGCCAATTACCGTAGCCGCCGCCTTCGCGCGGTCTGCGGGGTGTGATCCTGCATCGAGATAAGCCATGTCGCTCTCCTTTATCGAGTCATGTTATACTATAACATACACAAGAGAACGTTAATGGCAAGCGCGCACAGTCACAGGTCCCTGCAAAGACAGGAACCTGTTGAGTTTAAAGCGAATTGTCGGACGGTCCCCGCCTGCGCAGGGACTCGCGCGGTTACGTGATCGGGCAGCTCGGATCGAGGCGGAAGTCGAGATAATTGTCGACCGACTTCATCAGCTCTTTCTGCTCATTCTCGAAGAAGTGATTGGCGCGCGGAATCTCATCGTGGTGGATGGTGATGTGTTTCTGCGTTCGCAGTTTCTCGACCAGCTTCTCCACGGCGACGGGCTGCACCACCGTATCCGCTGTTCCCTGCACGAAGATGCCGCTGGCGGGGCAGGGTGCAAGGAAGCTGAAATCATACATGTTTGCAGGCGGCGCGACCGAGATGAAGCCGCGAATTTCCGGACGGCGCATCAGCAATTGCATGCCAATCAATGCGCCAAAGCTGACGCCTGCTACCCATGTCACCTGTGCTTCGGGGTGGATCTGCTGAACCCAGTCCAGCGCGCTTGCCGCATCGGAAAGCTCGCCAATGCCATTGTCGAAGCTGCCCTGGCTGCGGCCAACGCCGCGAAAGTTGAAACGCAAGGTGGCAAAGCCGCGATTGACGAAGGTCTTGTACAATTGCTGCACAATCCGGTCATTCATCGTGCCGCCGCCCTGCGAATGCGGGTGCAAAATCATGGCGACGGGCGCGCGCGGACGCGGACCGGGAGAGAAACGACCTTCGAGGCGGCCTTCGGGGCCGGGAAAAATGACGTGCGGCATGGGCGGTTTGGGCCTTGGCTGATATGTTGTCGCTCGCGCTACTGGCGCGGCGGAAGTTGGCGGCTATATAGGCATTATGCTGCGTTTCGCAATTGTTCTGACATGACCCGTATCTATCTGGATCACGCGGCCACCACGCCGCTGCGGCCTGAGGCGCGCGCGGCGATGGAAGATGGCTTCGCAATTTGGGCCAATCCCAGCTCTCCCCATGCAGAGGGCCGCAAGGCCCGCGCGGCGCTGGAAGACGCGCGGGAGCGATGCAAAAAGGCGCTCGGCTGGG
>DFBR01000074.1:0-8529 GCA_002367375.1 Erythrobacter sp. UBA3075
GCCAGATAGGCATCGCGGCCTGCCTGCACCGCCAGCTTCATCGCCCGGGCCATGCGGATAGGGTCTTTTGCTTCGGCAATGGCGGTGTTCATCAGCACGCCGTCACAGCCAAGTTCCATCGCCACTGCTGCATCGGATGCGGTGCCTACTCCGGCATCGACGAGCACAGGTACGTTCGCCCCTTCAACGATCAGCCGGATGGTCACCCGGTTCTGTATGCCCAGCCCGCTGCCAATGGGTGCGCCCAGCGGCATGATCGCGACCGCGCCCGACTCTTCGAGCTGCTTGGCGGCGATGGGATCGTCGACGCAATAAACCATCGGCTTGAAGCCTTCGCTCACCAGCACTTCGGTCGCTTTCAGGGTTTCGCGCATGTCGGGATAGAGCGTCTTCGCTTCGCCCAGCACTTCCAGCTTAACCAGTTCCCAGCCGCCCGCCTCGCGCGCCAGTCGCAGCGTCCGGATCGCATCATCGGCGGTAAAACAGCCGGCGGTGTTGGGCAGGTAAGTGATCTTTTTTGGATCGATATGATCCATCAGCACCGGCTGGCTGGGATCGGAGATATTCACCCGGCGCACCGCCACGGTCACGATTTCCGCCCCGGCAGCGTCGAGCGCGGCAGCGTTCTCGGCAAAATCCTTGTATTTCCCCGTGCCTACAATCAGGCGACTGGTGAAGCGGTGTCCGGCGACTTCCCAGCTATCATCATTGTGCACAGGAGTATTTGAATCGGTGTTCGAGGTCTGAGTCATGGAGCGCGCGGTATCTGCCGCTGCAGACATAGGCAAGACCGGTGACGCGCCCTGCCGCGTTCAGCCACCGCCCACAAAATGGACAATCTCCAGCACATCGCCATCGCTCAGCGCGACATCGTGCAAAGTCGAGCGCGGCGCAATCACCCCATTGTGCTCCACCGCGACCTTTTCTGGTGCGAGGCCGATTTCGCGGACCAATCCAGCTATCGTCGTGGCGATGGACTTGTGGCTGTCGCCATTGATGGTGAGATATAGCGGCTGGGTCATCACCTGCGCGACATTAGGGTCTGTCACGCGTGGCGCAAGTTAAGGAAGTGACCTGCGGCGACCAGGCCAACGCCAATCATCGTGAAGATCGCCTCTTCTGCGCCATGGCCAACAGCCAGCGCGCCGCCCATGAAGCTAAGGCCCATCATTGCGATGACGAACGGCCCTGCGCGGCGGTGGCGGATCGCCCCCATACCGATGGCAACGCCTGCAACAATCGTTGCAAGCAGCAAGCCGAACTTGTGGATCACCGGGTCTAGGAAAAACGTCGCGCCAAGGCCCATGCCTGCCACCAGCACAATGCCCAAGACACAATGCAGCAGGCACAATGCCGACAGGGCAATGCCAACACGGTCAAGCTTGCCGCGAATCCAAGGTGCTATCTGCGCCATGCGGCCCATGTATGTGATGCTGTAACATTGCGCAAGAGGCGGATATGCAACATGTCGCTCACATCACGCGGGCCACGGTCTTTTGGCGGCTTGCGGTTTGGACCGTTAAGGCACAAATCCTCCGTCATGGTTGCTGATGCAAAATCCTTAAAAGCGATTCCCCACGCCGGACCGGTTGCGCGCCCGCTGGCGCTGGTCAACTGGCTGTTCGCCGTCGCCGGGCTGGTGCTGGTAATGATCGCTGTTGGCGGCATTACCCGCCTCACCGAGAGCGGGCTGTCAATTACCGAATGGAAACCGGTCACCGGCGCGCTTCCGCCGTTGAGTGAGGCTGACTGGCGGGCCGAATTCGAATTGTATCAGACCACCGGCGAATACCAACTTGAGAGCGGTCCTGCCGGAATGGATCTGGCAGCGTTCAAATTCATCTATTTCTGGGAGTGGTTTCACCGCTTGCTAGGCCGCGTGATCGGCCTCGCCTTTGCCGTGCCGCTGGTGTGGTTCTGGGTGAAGGGTGCAATTCCGAAGGGCTACAAACCGCGCCTGCTCGCTTTGCTGGCGCTTGGCGGACTGCAGGGCGCATTCGGCTGGTTCATGGTCCGATCCGGCCTGTCATCGCAAATGACTGATGTTTCGCATTTCTGGCTCTCAGTCCACTTGCTGACGGCTTTCATCACGCTCGGCGGCCTCGTCTGGACCGCGCTCGATCTGCGACAGGTGGCGCGCGGCAATGAGAAGCCCGCCCGCTTGGTGAGCACCGCATTGTGGGTTGGCGCAATTCTGTTCGTGCAAATGCTGGTGGGTGCATGGGTTGCAGGGCTCAACGCGGGACATGCGTCCAACACTTGGCCGCTGATGAATGGCCGGGTGGTGCCGGAAGTGAGCTGGGCCAATGGCGCTCTCTATACTTTCCTCCATGATCCCTTCTGGCTGCATTTCGTCCATCGCTGGTGGGCGTGGGTCGCGGTCGTTGCATTGGTGGTAATGGCGCGCCGTGTGCGCCCGATTGCACGCGGCGCCTCGATCGCCATACATAGTGCTTTTGGTACGCAGATTATCCTGGGTATCGCGACGGTGATGACTTCGGTCGCGTTGTGGCTTGCTGTGGCGCATCAACTCGTCGGCGCGCTGCTTGTCGCCGCGTTCGCGTGGGGCGCGCATGTGCTCGGTCGGCAAGAATGAGCGGCGCGGCGTTGATCTGGTGCCCCTTCGGGAACGAGACCAACGCAGGCGAGGTGGCTGCCGTTCTTGTTGAAGAACGTCTGGTCGCCTGCGCTAACATCATCCCTTCGATCACCTCCGTTTTTCGCTGGCAAGGCAAAGTACAGCGCGAAAGCGAAGCGGGAGTGCTTTTCAAGACCACGGGCAAGCTGCTAGAAGATGCGGTGGAAAGACTGACTGAGCTTCATCCTTACGAAACGCCTGCCATCCTGGGATGGCACGCCGATCACGCGCCAACAGCAGTGCTGGAATGGCTGGAGCAGCAGACCTGGAGCAAGAGCGCCGATGGGCAATAAGCCACCAAGCAAGACCGACAGGCGCGGTGCCTTGCGCCTTGCGCTTGCCGCAGCTGTCGCGCCCAGCCTCACCTGGCGCCACGCGAATGCGCAGGCCGTGCCGGGCGGATTGATTGACCCGCCCGCACGTCCGATGGCGTATCAGCGTATCCTCACGCGCGATCTGATCGATGGCAACAGCTTTAGCGTAGCGCGTATCTTCACTGTGGAATTCCAGCGGTTTTCGGGTGGTTTCATGGTCCACGGACGGCAGGACGATGTATCCGTGAATGCGCCCCGCCAACTCGCCCAATTTGCCGAGATTGAATCGTCTCGCGACGAAAGCGACATGTTTCCCCTCGCGCTTGATCCCTTTGGCCTGATCCTCTCACGCGACCGGCAAGCGTCGCCCTGTGAAAGTGTGGAGCAAGCGATCGAACGCACATTGGCGGCCTTGAGTGACCAGCAATTGGGGCGAGAGGAGCGCGATTCCTTGCAGATCTTCGTCGCGTCACTTCACGCCGCCGGGCAAAGCATCACCGCGCATCTGCCAGTCGATCTTTTTGCACCCTCCAGCAGCACCCGGTGCGACGAGCACAGCATTGCCTTGCCGGATGGCGGGCAAGGCCGCGTCACAACGCGCTTTGGCGGAGAGCGGGACGATACAACCGGACTGATGCGCGTAGCCTCGCGCGAGATCGTGACGGAAGTCGACAACAGCCGCCGTACCACAAGCGAAAGCTGGAATCTTGCACCTGCCTGAAGGCCAAGTTTGCTTTGGTGGTATTATTTTACCTCTGCGCAATGCCCCGGATTTGCTTGACTTGCGGCCCTCAAAGCGACAAATGCGCGCCTTCGCTGGTTCTGGCAGAGCGATTCTGCACTAGGCTCCGGCAATCATTCCGTACACGCATTCCAAGGAACGAAAGCCATGAAGGCGCTGAGCAAGACCACACGGTCGATCAAGCCGGCCGAGGTCGAGAAGAAATGGCATCTTATTGATGCCGAGGGACTGGTCGTTGGCCGTCTCGCATCGATCATTGCCAATATCCTGCGCGGCAAGCACAAGCCGAGCTACACGCCCCACGTCGATTGCGGTGACCATGTCGTGGTTATCAATGCGGACAAGGTGCGCTTCACCGGCGGCAAGGCTGCCAAGAAGGTGTATTACAAGCACACCGGTTATCCCGGCGGCCTGAAAGAAACGACTGCCGAAAAGGTACTCGAAGGTCGCTTCCCGGAACGCGTTCTGGAAAAAGCTGTCGAGCGTATGATCCCCACGGGTCCGCTGGGCCGCGTGCAGATGAAGAACCTGCACCTCTTTAACGGCACCGAGCACCCGCATGACGGCCAGAAGCCCGAAGTGCTCGATGTTGCCTCGATGAACCGCAAGAACAAGGTGTCCGGCTAATGGCTACCGAAGAAAACAACACCGCAACCGATCTCGCCGATCTGAAGGATGTGGTTGGTGATGCACCCGCCGCTGACGCAGCAGCTGCTGCCGATGGCGAAGGTGAAGTTGCACCCGCCGCGCCGACCATGCCCCTGCGAGAGCAGGAAATTGACGCGCAGGGCCGCGCTTACGCTACTGGACGCCGCAAGGACGCCACCGCCCGCGTTTGGATCAAGCCCGGCACCGGCAAGATCACTGTGAACGGCAAGGAACAGGAAGTGTATTTCGCACGTCCGACACTGCGCCTCGTGATCAACCAGCCGTTCGCCATTTCGGAACGTGAAGGCCAGTATGACGTGGTTGCCACCGTGTCAGGCGGCGGTCTCTCGGGCCAGGCCGGTGCGGTGAAGCACGGCATCAGCCAGGCGCTGACCCGCTACGAACCTGCACTGCGCGCCACGATCAAGGCCGCTGGCTTCCTCACCCGTGACAGCCGCGTGGTCGAGCGCAAGAAGTACGGCCGCGCCAAGGCACGTCGTAGCTTCCAGTTCTCGAAGCGCTAAATATTCGGAGCGTCAATCGCTCCCAACCCAGTTCCCGCGACGGTGGGAAATGCGAAGGGCGGCCCCCACGAAGGGTCGCCCTTTTTGCTGCGCGCTTTCGTTCTGGCGTTAGAATTCCGACCTATTGGCCCGACTTAGTGATGACTCTCGGTTTCCAGCTCGGGAGTGCGTTCCAGCAGGGTATCCACTTCTTCCAGCAGGCGCTCAATGCTGAGCGGCTTCGCCAGATAGCCTGCGGCACCCGCGCGGCGAATCTCTTCCTCGTCCTGCTGGCCTGCAAAAGCAGTGATCGCGAGGATCGGGATATGCTGGGTGGCCGGATTGCGCCTGATCTTGCGGATCAGCTTGCGTCCCGAGATATGTGGCAGGTGGATGTCCATGGTGATGAGGTCGGGCGCAAAACGGTCGACCGCGTCGAGCACATGCGCACCATCGTCCACGGCCATCATGTCATAGCCGCGCTGCTGGAAGACCGCCTCGTAAAACATCCGGTTCAAGAGATCGTCTTCGACAATGAGGACCTTTGTCGTCACCATTTCCTAATACGATATTAGGTAACGCAGTTCCCCGATCTTGCGACAAAGCGTCACGAGAAACCGACAAAGCGGAGAAAAACTAAGGGTTTGCCCGTAAATTCGGTCAATAGGCTGGCGGATCGGTGCGCGGCACACGGCCAATCGGCGCGACGGGCTCTCCCTCCCCGCGCGGCGGCATCGCATCCACGGGCACATCGTCAATCATCATGTCGGGCGTGTCGATCCCTTCGAGATTTCGGACGGTCACATGCAACTCCTCACCATCCCAAGTCAGCTCGTTGAAGCTGGGCGGGGTTGAGCGGATACGCTTTGACAAAGTGCCTGCTCCAATCATGCGCACCGGGCCATGCGGCGTCTGCTCCATAATGTCGAAAGCGTCATGCACATGGCCCGACAGCACGCCCAGCACGCCCCGCTGCGCCAGCGCGTCGAGCGCCTTTTCACCGTTTCTGGTGAGTGCGGTGCCCTGCGTCCCCGTTTCGCGTAGCGGATGATGCACGCAGACCAGCGCCCGCGTACCTTTGGCAAGTGCGTCGATCTGGTCGAGGCAATCGGACAAAGCCTGCTCGCTCACCCAGCCTTTCGACCAATTCAGCCGCGGCTGCGCAGGCACATTGGTGTTGAGCGGAACAAGCGCGATGCCCGGCAGTTCGATCCGTTTTTCGACCACATCGCGAAAAGCCTCGAACCGGCCCAGCGGATTGAGGTAGCGCGATGGCAAATAGTAATTGGGCAGATCGTGGTTGCCTGGCTCCACCGTGACCGGAGCCTTGAGCGCATGGATCCACTTTTCCGCAGCGGCAAATTCAGCAGGACGCGCGCGCATGGTGAGATCGCCGGTAATCGCCACCGCATCGGGTTGGCGTTCGGCGATTTCGCGTTCCACCCAATCGAGCGCGCGATTGTCTTCGAGCCCGAAATGGATGTCGGACAGGTGAAAAAGGAGCTTGGTTTCAGCCATCGGCAAGCGCGCTAGCAGCTTGGCAACCTGTCACGCCAGCGCAAACCCGCAACTTCGACCGGACCTGCGCTCAGACGCGGCCTTTAACGATCAGCCAGGCCGCTCCGCCATTGATCGCCGAATAGCCCAGATAGACCCACATCCACATCGCGTGCCCCGCATTCACCGCATAGAGCGCGGCGCAAAGCAGCACGAATTCGAGCGACAGGCTGGACCAACGGATCAATTGCCTGTGTTCGGGCGGCATGTCGCTGACCATGCGGTGCCCGCTACCCAATACGGCCGAATGCCATGCAAAATTGCCGACGCCGAGCAGGAAAGTGATGATTACGGCCATGATACAAGCGATTCTGCCCTAGCAACGCCAAAGCTGCAATCGCTCAATAGTCGCCCTGTGTCGTTTGTCAGATGCAAAATGCCGTTCGTCGGACGCAGGACTCGCTGGTCGAGCCACTTGCCCCGCAAGTCGAGCCTGTGCAGCGCACATGAGCGAATCGGCGTATCTCCCAAATTGCACCGCAGTCGTTCCAGTCCCACCGGCTGCGGTGCGACCCTCCCACGGGACAGGGAGCGGTAGCGAGGAGGACACCCCCTATCATGAAAATCACCAAGACTTCATTCGCCCTGGCCGCTGCATTTGTTGCATCTGGCCTCACTCTGGCCCCGGCAATGGCTTCTGCCCAAGAGCAGCAGCGCACCGCCAGCATCTCCTACACTGATCTTGATCTCTCGACCGAGGACGGGCGCGCCACGCTCGACCAGCGGATTGACCGCGCCGCACGGCAGGTGTGCGAATTGGACCGCGTGCAAACCGGGTCGCGTCTTCGCAACCGCGAAGCACGCGCGTGCTACGAACAGGCCAAGAGCAGCTTTGAAGAGCGTTTCGCCGGCATCATCCGCGATGCGCGACTGGGCGGCTAGGCCACATTCCATTGCAAACAATGAAAAGGGCGCCTTCAACGAGGCGCCCTTTTTNNGGCCGCTAACAATCGGCCCCTATCGACCGGCCCCTATCGACCGGCCATGGCCTTGACGCGCTTAAGGTAGGTGCGTCCGATGCGCAGCTCCTCGCCATCGTCCAGCTCAGCGCACCACACGCCCAAACCTTCATGTTTCAGGCCGCGAATGAAGTCGCGCCGCAGGATGGTCGAACGGTGGATGCGAATGAATTTCTCCGGATCGAGCTTTTCTTCCAGGCCCGCAATGGTCTGAAGCAGCAGATAGCTCGTTTCACCCACATGCAGCCGGACATAGTCGCGTTCTGCATCGATGCGGAATACTTGATCGGCCTCGATACGCAGCAATTCGGAACGATGCGGGACCCAGAATTCGCTGAGCCATTGGCTGTCTCCCACGTCACCGCCCTCGCCGCGCCGTTCAAGCGCGCGCTCAATGGCGCGTTCCAGCCGGTCCGACGCAACGGGTTTGAGAACATAATCGATTGCTTCCAGATCAAAGGCTTCGACAGCAAAATTCTCATGCGCCGTGACGAAGATAACCGCCGGTTGCGGATCCTGTTCGCGCGCGGCCTTGGCCACTTGCAAGCCGTCCATGCCCGGCATGGTCATGTCGAGCAGAAGCAAGTCCGGCGTGAGTTTTTCGGCGAGACGCAAGGCGGATTCGCCATCACTAGCCGTTCCGATGACCATCAATTGCGGGATCTCGGCGCACAGGACCTGCATCCGCTCGATCGCGAGCGGTTCATCATCGACGATCAGTGTGCGCAATGTGTCCGAGGGATTGTCGTTCATGCAGCAGTGACCTTTGGAATATGCCGCAATGGCAAGCGAAGATGAGTGACATAGCCTTCGGGCGAATGGCCCGAGGCAACCGTTGCTTCATTGCCGAAGCGCGCTTCGAGACGCTCTTCCACATTGTTGAGGCCGATGCCGAAGCCGGGGCGGATATCATCGCGATTCGCAGCCGATGCACCGTTATCCGATACGCTGACGACCAACCGCCCATATTCCTCGCGCGCCGACAGCGTGATGGTGACCTGCCCGCTCGACGGTGCGACCGCGTGCTTCACCGAATTTTCGACCAGCGGTTGCAGGATCATACCGGGGACCAACGCGTCTTCCAGATCAGCCGGAATGTCATAATGCGCCACCAACCGCAGCGGAAAGCGCACCGCTTCGATATCGAGATAGAGGCGCTGCAGCGCGA
>DFBR01000074.1:8667-19004 GCA_002367375.1 Erythrobacter sp. UBA3075
GCCACACGGGCCTTTTCGCCGGTCAGCAGGGCTATGTAGAGTGCGCACCATGCCAGCAGCATGAAATATCGGCTCAGTGCAATCTCTATGATCTGGAGCCGCGCGCCTTCGGACATGAAGCGTTCCAGATCGCTTATCAATCCGCTGTCGATCGAGGGGTCGGAGCCGCCACGGCTCTGGGCGAATTCCTGGATAACTTTTTCGTTCAGCGCGCTTTGCAAATCGGCAAAGATTATTCCGTTCGCCTGTGCGCTCAGCAGCGCGGCTGGCATCGCAAAGAAGAGCGCTGCGGTGATTTTGACCCACAGTGGGCGTCCATCAAATGGTCTGAGCACGATCCACAGACCGAGAGTGATGAGGATGCCCGCAAGCGTTGCGACCATGCGCAGCGCGAACATTTCATCGACACGGGCCATGCCGAGCAATTCGGCCCGCAGTGTCATCAGCAGCAGATATGCCATCCACAGCCCCACGACCGAGGCAAGGACGACCTTGAACGAAACGCGTGCGACCCGCTCTTCGGATTCTGGTTTTTCCATCTTGTCCGTTTACGCGCTCAGCGCGGCGCCAGCCAGCCCCACATCCAGTTTCGGTCGAAACCGATATGCCGCTGGTCGATGAAACAGGGCTATTCGGCGCGCAGCAAGCCCTCCTCGCGAATCTTCTCACGCCAGTGCAGCGGGGCAAGCGTGTGGACATTGTTGCCTTCCGAATCGACCGCGACCGTTACCGGCATGTCTTTCACGGTAAATTCGTAAATCGCCTCCATGCCCAGTTCTTCAAAAGCGACGACTTTGGCTTCCTTGATTGCCCGAGCGACCAGATAGGCCGCTCCGCCGGTTGCCATCAGATAGGCAACCTTGAAGCGGCTGATGACTTCGACCGCGTCGTGCCCGCGCTCCGCCTTGCCGATCATCGCCAGCAGGCCGAGATCGAGCATCATTTCGGTGAATTTGTCCATGCGTGTGGCAGTAGTCGGGCCAGCGGGTCCGACGACTTCGCCCATCACCGGATCGACAGGGCCAACGTAATAAATCGCCCGGCCCTTGAATTCGACCGGCAGCTCCTCGCCGCGCTCCATCATGTCGTGGATGCGTTTGTGCGCGGCATCGCGCCCGGTCAGCATCGCGCCGTTGAGCAGCAGGCGGTCGCCGTGCTTCCAACTGGCGACTTCTTCCGGCGTCAAATTGTCGAGATCGACGCGCTTGGCCTCAGCATCCGGCTGCCAATGCACATCGGGCCATTTGTCCAGATCGGGCTGCGGCAGATAGGCCGGGCCGCTGCCGTCCATCGCTACATGCGCATGGCGTGTCGCGGCGCAATTGGGGATCATCGCCACTGGCTTGCCCGCAGCGTGGCACGGCCAATCGTAGATTTTCACGTCGAGCACGGTGGACAGGCCGCCAAGCCCCTGCGCCCCGACGCCCGTGGCATTGACCGCGTCAAAAATGTCGATGCGCAATTGTTCAATATCCGTTTCGGCCCCGCGCGCTTTCAATTGCGCCATGTCGATCGGGTCCATCAGCGATTGCTTGGCGAGCTTCATGCAGTGCTCCGCCGTGCCGCCAATGCCGATGCCGAGCATTCCGGGAGGGCACCAGCCCGCGCCCATCAAGGGGATCTGTTCCAGCACCCAGTCGATGATGTTGTCCGACGGGTTCATCATCTTGAACTTGGACTTGTTTTCGCTGCCCCCGCCTTTCGCCGCCACATCAATGCTGATCGTATTTCCCGGCACCATTTCGACCGAGAGGACGCAGGGCGTATTGTCGCGCGTGTTGCGGCGGGTGAAGGCCGGATCGGCAAGGATGCTGGCGCGCAGCTTGTTAGTTTCGTTATTGTAGGCGCGGCGCACGCCTTCATCGACAACCTCTTGCAGCGAGCTGCCTGATTCGAGGCGGCAATCCTGCCCCCATTTGATGAATACATTGACGATGCCGGTGTCCTGGCAGATCGGGCGGTGGCCTTCGGCGCACATGCGGCTGTTGGTCAGGATCTGTGCAATCGCATCCTTCGCCGCCGGACCTTGCTCGGCCTTATAGGCTTCACCCAGCGCGGTGATGTAATCCATCGGGTGATAGTAGGAGATATATTGCAGCGCGTCGGCAACCGTCTCAATCAGGTCTTCTTCGCGGATTGTTACCATATCGCTCATCGTCTTAGCACTCCTGTTCGTCGATCAGCCCATAGGCTTTCGCGCGGTGCTGGGTCAAAGCCCTTGGCGACACGCGCTGCAAGTCCTAAGGCTGCAACCGCCCCAATATGACGAGAGTTTTTGCCGTGATTTCCGATCCGCTCGACGCCGCCGAAGCCGCCAATTTGACTCATGACCGCGCTCGCCGCGCGATGATCGACAGCCAGCTCCGCACCAGCGGCGTGAATGAACCCTCCGTGTTGAAGCGCATGGCAAGTGTCGCGCGCGAAGATTTCGTGCCCACCGCCAGCAAGGGCAAAGCCTATATGGACCGGGCGATTAGGCTGGAGGATGGCGGTTGGCTGCCTTCTCCGCTGGTACAGGGCAAAATGCTCGAAGAAGCCAATCCGTCAGGCGATGAGCACGCTTTGGTCGTGGATGGCGGCTCCGGCTATCTCGCTGAATTGCTGCGCCCGCTGGTGGCCAAGCTGACGGTGATTTCACCTGAAGATGCTGTGGGCACAGGCCGTAAGGGCAAGGATGCAAACCTTCTTGTGATCGATGGTGCGGTGGAAGAAATCCCCGCAAAACTCGCCAAGAAACTGGCCGATGACGCGCGAATCGTGACCGGGCTCACCACCAATGGTGTTACGCGCATTGCCGTGGGCCGCAAAACCGCAAGCGGCGTATCGCTGATGCCGGTGTTCGACATTGGCATTCCGCAATTGCACGCGTTCGACAAACCCAAGGGCTGGAGCTTCTGATCATGCGTCTGCGCCGGCCCATTGCCGCGCTGATGGCGGGTGCGTGCCTGTTTGCCACTCCCGCGACGGCCGAAACGCTGAAAGAAGCGCTGACCCGCGCCTATTACGACAACCCGACACTCGCCGCCGCCCGGGCGCAGCAGCGCGCGACTGACGAAAATGTGGTGATCCAGCGCGCGCAGGGTCTGCCTTCTGCCAGCGCATCGGGCACATATTCTGAACTGATCCAGCAAAGCACGCCGTCTGTGGTCTCGCCCGAGCGCATTTTTAGCGCCGACGTCAATCTGTCGGTGCCGCTCTATCAAGGCGGGGCGGTGCGCAATGGTGTGCTGGCGGCCGAAAACCGGGTCGAAGCGGGGCGCGCCGATTTGCGCGGTACGGAAAGCTTCGTCTTCACGCAGGTCGTCGCCTCTTACATGGATGTCATCCTCAATGAATTGCTGGTCGCTCTTGCGGCGAACAATGTTGAAGTGCTTTCGGTCAATCTGGAGGCGACAAGCGACCGCTTTGAAATTGGCGATTTGACCCGCACCGATGTCGCACAATCCGAGAGCAGGCTGGCACTGGCACGCGGTGATTTGCGCAGCACGCAGGCCAATCTTGTCGCAGCGCGCGAAGACTATATTGCGGTCGTGGGAGTTGCCCCAACCGATCTACAAGCACCTCCGCCGCTGCCCGGCCTGCCAACAGGCCCGGATATGGCAGTCGATATCGCGCTGGAGAACAATCCCGATCTGATCGCCGCGCGCGAACGGGCGCGCGCTGCAGGCTTCGATATCGAAGTCGCGGGCTCTGGACGCTTGCCGACGATCAGTGCCTTTACCAGCGGCGGATATCAGAATTTTCTTAGCACTTTGGGAGTTGGGGCCAATTCTGGAACCGATCTTACCGCTGGCGTCCAAGTCTCCATCCCGCTGTTTCAGGGTGGCCGCGTCGCAGCACAGCAGCGCCAGGCAACAGCGCAGGCACAGGCCGCGCTCGAAACTGCGATTGCGATCGAGCGCAGTGTGATTGCTCAAGTCCGTGCTGCCTATTCCAGTTGGCGCGCAGCCAATGCCATCATCGATTCCAGCGAAGCCGCAGTAGACGCCGCTGCGCTCAGCCTTGAAGGCGTGCGGGCGGAGAACACTGTGGGCAACCGCACCGTTCTGGATATTCTTGACGCGCAGCGGGAATTGCTCCGGGCGCAGGTCCAGCTCGTGACTGCTCGCCGCAATGCCTATGTTGCTGGCTTCTCGCTGCTGGCGGCGATGGGCAAGGCCGAAGCGCGCGATCTTGGCCTTGGCGATACCGGCGTGCTGTATGACCCGGTCGACAATTACGAGCGTGTCGAAGGCATTATATGGGATTGGCAGCGTGATCCGGAACCGGTGGTAGAAAGCTCGCGCACCGTTGACATCGCGGCTCCAGGCGGGGAAATTCCAGACAACACTACAATTGCAGAACCATCGGGGGACTGAATGCGGCAGGAAGGCGAACCATCGGTTGAGGAAATCCTCGAATCGATCAAGCGGGTGATTGACCGTGACAGCCGGGTGGCTGCTCCGGCTGCTGCGGCTGTTTCAGCGCGCAAGGCTGAAACTGATCCCGAAGAGGCAAGTGCCTTCCCGA
Source organism: Erythrobacter sp. UBA3075 (assembly GCA_002367375.1). GTDB lineage: Bacteria > Pseudomonadota > Alphaproteobacteria > Sphingomonadales > Sphingomonadaceae > Alteraurantiacibacter. The sequence goes on from DFBR01000074.1 coordinate 13,177, forward strand.
TGGACCCGGTCGATGCCGATAAGACGGATGAAGTTCTCGACCTCAGCGAAGCGGGCGCACCTATGGAGGATGCCGTCAACACGCTGACCAATGATCACGCTGCAGATGCGATGCGCCAGTCGCTGGCCGCGCTTTCCATGCTGTCGGACCCACCAGCCCGTCCGCAAATCGTGCGCTCCGGAGAAACCTCGCTCGAAGGCATGGTGCGCGAAATGCTGCGGCCTATGCTGGCGCAGTGGCTCGATACCAATTTGCCCGACATGGTTGAACGGCTGGTCAAAGCCGAAATCACGCGCATTGCAGGCAAGAAGCGCTGACAACGCCGCATTCACCCGAAGAGATTGAGAAAGCCGAACGCGCGCTCGCCAAAATTGGCGGTGATGCGATTGAACGGCAGATCTTTATCTGTGCCGTCTCGGACAAGCAAAAGTGCTGCAAGCGCGATGTAGGTGATGCCTCTTGGAAATATCTCAAGCGCCGCCTGAAAGAGCTGGGGCTTATTGGAAAAGGCGGGATTCAGAGAGCCAAGGCCGATTGCCTGCAAATCTGCGAAGCGGGCCCCATTGTCGTCATCTGGCCCGACCGCGTCTGGTATCATTCCTGCACACCTGATGTGTTGGAACGGATCATTCATGAACATCTGGTTGGCGGAATGCCGGTCGAGGAATTCCGGCTCCACGCGCAGAATTAGTCGGGCGGACCCCAATTTGCGTTGGAACTGTCTTTGGGTCCCAGATCATCGAGCGAATTGTCGACCGATTCGTCATGCCCGGTGCCGCTGGAGAGAAACACCAACCCCATAAGCGCGCTCATCAACAGCATCGAAAAACCAATGCCTAGTGCGGTGGCGATGAAGAAATGCGGCGAGACATCGTCCACTTCCTTGTAAATAATCACCAGCGCAATGATCACCACGCCTGTAGTGATGCCAAACATGAGCCGCATAAGCCGCCGGTACCGCGCCCAGGCGTGCGCAGCGTTTTCGGGATTATCGAGCGGGGATGGACGCGACATGCCCGCGCTCATGCCCGTCAGCGTCCGGTCTGGCAACGGTACTATTGAGGTGGTTTGGCCGATTAGTTGTCAGGACACGGCGTTTCGTGGCACAATTGCGCCGATCAATGGGGTTTGCCCCGCGCACAGGAGGAGTTGCCATGTCCGTCAGCAGAATCATCGAAGGTCACGACCACACGATCGTTTCCTGCACGCCGGACCATTCGGTACATGCCGCCGCAATGCTGTTGTCGGAAAAACGCATTGGTGCGCTGCCAGTGCTCGATGGAGAACGCATCGCGGGCATCTTTTCGGAGCGCGATTTATTGAACTGCATCGCCCGCGATGGGGCACAGGTGCTTGACCGCAAGGTTGGCGAAATCATGACTTCTTCCGTCATCACGATTGAAGTGAACACGGATGCCCTGGCCGCATTGTCACTGATGACGAAGCGCCGCATTCGCCACCTCCCTGCTGTCGACGGCGGACGCATGGTTGGCTTTGTCTCGATCGGTGATCTGGTGAAATACCGGATGGATCGGATTGAGGAAGAAGCCAACGCCATGCGTGAATATATCACCACGGCTTGAGCGCGCGGGCACCACGCACTACATCGGCGTCATGGCCAACTCGCTCACTCTCTCGGACGCTGCAGCAAAGCGCGTCGCGACTATCGCTGCCAAGCTGGGCAAACCCGCAGTGCTGCGCCTGTCAGTCGAAGGCGGCGGGTGTTCGGGCTTTCAGTACAAGTTCGATCTTGGAGAGCCGGAAGGTGACGATGTGATCAGCGAAACCGACGACGTGAAGCTGGTGGTCGATCCAATCAGCCTCGATCTGGTGGCGGGTAGTACGGTCGATTTCGTCGAATCACTGGGCGGAGCGGCTTTCCGGGTAGAAAATCCCAATGCTGCGGCTGGTTGTGGTTGCGGATCAAGCTTCGGCATCTAAGGTCCGCCCAAAGGGGACGGATATCGTGCGGATTGCCAGTTTCAACATCAACGGTATCAAGGCGCGCCTGCCGCGGCTGAAGGAATGGCTGGTAGAAACCCGCCCCGCAGTTGCCTGTTTACAAGAGATCAAGACGCAGGACGCGGGCTTTCCCGAAAGCGAATTCACCGACATCGGCTATCACGCGATCTGGCACGGTCAGAAAAGCTTCAATGGCGTTGCCATCCTCACCGATGGCGAGGCTGCCGAAGACCCATCCAAGGGCCTGCCGGGCGATCCTGAGGACGAGCAGTCCCGCTTTATCGAATGCACATTTCGCGGGGTGCGCGTGGTCAATCTCTACCTGCCCAATGGCAATCCGCAGCCCGGCCCGAAATTCGACTACAAGCTGGCATGGATGAAACGCCTGCGCACTCGGCTTCTGGAATTGCGCGAGGCCGAAGTGCCGGCCGTGGTCGTGGGCGATTTCAACGTGATCCCTGAAGACCGCGACGTGTGGTCGGTGAAGGCGATGGCAAATGACGCGCTGATGCAGCCTGCGTCGCGCGATGCCTATGCCCGCCTGCTCAACGATGGCTGGACCGACGCGCTGGGCACGCTCAATCCGCGCGGCGGCGTGTGGACCTATTGGGATTACCAAGCCGGCGCATGGCAGCGCGATCACGGTTTCCGCATCGATCACATGCTGCTCTCACCCGATTGCGCCGACCGATTGGTGGCGGCAGGCGTCGACAAGGAGCATCGCGGCCGAGAACGCGCAAGCGATCACGCGCCGGTGTGGGTTGAGTTGGAAGACTGATTGTAGAGTGAGCGAACGCGCCCGCACCAGAGAGCGCGTCACACAAACACTCACCTATAAAAAATATGGCTGTCAATCTGTGCGCGCATGGTCATGCGGCCAGCCCAGCGCGGGCGAACGTAGGTCGCATGGAAATACAGCGAGTCAGCGGCAGGGCTTTCCCACAGATCGCGGTGCGCGATGTTGGCAATGGCCTTGGCGCGGTCCCATGCGGCAGAACCACGGTTGGGCTGCGGGATGTTGCCGCCGCGCACGAAGGAGAACTGCGCGCGCTGCGTGACGACCGAGCAATAATCATCGGGAAAGGTGTTGCTGTCGGCACGATTGATGACGACGCGGGCCACGGCCAGCTGACCGTCAAGCGGCTCACCGCGCGATTCAAAGTAAACTGCCTGGGCAAGGCACATAACTTCGCGCGACATGGCGCCATCGGTATCGATGGCCCGCACAAGCTGGCGCAGCGAGGAGGCGCTTGGGACTTCAGAAATCTCTTCCGCCGGTTCGGCGGGAAGATCCTGCACCACTTCGCTGGCAACAAACCGGATTGCCGGTTCGGCCGCGTCTTGCGGTGCTTCAATTGCGTTCTGACCCGTTTCAGCCACGATAGGCTGCGCCTGGTCTTGGGCGATAGCTCCGCTTTCCATAGCTCCGAGCGAGCCTGCAAACAGAGTGGTGGCCAGGGCGACTGCCCCGACGCGTTTGGAAATAATCTTCATCGGTCCTGTAACTTACGGCGGTGAGACTTCGAGCAGGTCTGCGGTCGCGGCCATTCTTGCCGTCTCTTGCCGCGATCCGTTCCTTGGGACCTACTGAACATCTCCCCGTCTGCGCGCTGCCGCACACCGCCGCATTGCGGTGCCTAACAACCTACGCTTTTCCGGAAAGTTGCGGGGCAGATAGTCGCGGGGGCCAAATTGTCAATTGTTGCAGTGCACAATTCCGATAAAGCGTTCGGCATTTGCGATATCCAGCTCGAGGATCCAGAGGTCGCTGTCCTGCCGCCTTCTGCGCTCTAAGAAATCGGTAAAGTCAGTTGGATTATCAGTGTCTTGTGCCTTGGAAAGCGCCCAATCACGGGTGCCATCCAACTGCGGCATTCTTTCGTAAGCGCGTAACTTAGTGCCATTTTCGCAACATATTATCATCAATGTCCCAGCATCGCGCTCACCCTTGGAGAGCACGGTCGCAAAGCCGCCTTCGGCTTGCACGGCGCGGATCAGGCCGGAAATTTCGAGATGTGCCGGAAGCCGTTCGTCCATAAACTCAATCCGGCTGGCGGTAGCCATCGAGGCCCGAGAGCGCGATGTGGGAGCGCATGAATGTGCCCGTCCCGCGCCCGATTTCATCGCCCTCCTCGTCGACCAGATGAGCCTCTGCGATGAAGACCCGGCGTTTGCCGCTGATCCAGCGACCTTCTGCAATCACCTTGCCAGTGCGCAGCGGCTTGGTGAAATGCAGATTGAAGCCAGTCGTCAGCAGGAAGCGGTCGGACACCAGCGAATTGGCCGCATAAAATGCCGCATCGTCGAGCATTTTGAAATAAAGCGTTCCGTGGATAGCGCCAGCAGCGTGGTAATACGCCTCGCGCGCATCAAAAGTAATCCGCGCGCAGCCCGGTGCCGTCACTTCAAGCGTTGATTCGAACAGCGAGTTGACCGGGGCCGAAGTGTACAAATGCTCTAGCGCACGAAAATGTGTCGCCTGCCCTTGATCGACCGGCGGCTGAGTGTCTGCATCAGGCCCCATATCAGGCAGCGTCACGATCCGTCACATTGGTGAGTAGGCCGTAGAGCGCCTCTGCATCGGGTGCATCGCTCAGCGCATCATGCGTCCGCTCGTCACGCACAAGCCGCGAAAGGGCGGCAAGCGCATGAAGATGCGCCGCACCGCAATTCTCAGGCGAAAGCAGGCCAATTGCAAGATCAACCGGAAGGCCATCAGCGGCATCAAACGCTACCGGCTTTTCCAGCTTGAGCATGGCAGCGATCGGACGGCGAATGCCGGAAATGCGGGCATGCGGAATTGCCACACCGCGGCCGAACCCGGTGCTGCCGAGCTTTTCCCGCTCTTCCAGCCCTTCAAGGACAAGGCCCGAATCAAGCTGCCATGCTTCACCAAACAGACGGGCGAGACTGCCAAGAATCTCATCCTTCGATCCGGCGTGGATCACGGCAACCGATTCAGGCTTCAATGCAAAATTTGAATCCATAATTCTTGTCACATAGCGTTTCCGCAAGCCGTTGCTGCGCCACCATAGGAGCGCAAAACCGGCGAAAACGGTTGGTTTTTAGCTATATCGCTTCACGCGCGCGGCGTGGAAGCACTCAGGACGGTTCGACCCATCCGATCGATCCGTCGTCCCGCCGATAAACCATATTATGACGCCCACTTCCAGCATTTTTGAAGAACAGGGCAGTGGTGTGGCGCAGATCAAGCAGCATCACGGCGTCGGAAACACTGACTTCAGGGATGTCGATCCGCGTCTCTGCAATCACCGGGGGCGCATCTTCGCTCAGTTCCGCTTCAGGCTCGGATTCCTCGGCAGCGAAGATGGTGTAGGCGGCTTCCTCTTCCTTCACGGCGTGCTGCGCCTGTTCATGATGATCCTTCAACCGGCGCTTGTAGCGGCGCAGTTGTTTTTCGATCTTGTCAGCCGCCTGATCGAAGGCGACATGCGCATCCTGCGCCTGGCCATGGCTTTTCAGGATCAGACCGTGATTCACATGCAGGACGATATCGGCAGCAAAGGCACTGGCGGGCGCTTTGCCGAAAGTCACCGTGGAAGAGATCGCGCGACTGAAATGCTTGTCGACAATGGTGCTGAGGCGGTCTGAGGCATGTTCCTGCAGAGCTGCTCCGGTATCGACTTGGTGGCCCGACACGCGAATATCCATGCGGTGACTCCTTCTCTCGTTGTTTCTCTTCGACCTAGATGGTGAGCCTAGCTCATGAGGTCCAGAGGGGCGAGTCCAAGGATTCAAGAAATGCAGCATGACGTGCAAGCTCTTCCGCACTGGCTGCATGGGCGCGCGGCGCGCGATACTCACCTGTCTGCGGACGGAAAACCCGCGTTTCGACAGTGTTTTCA
>DFBR01000074.1:19112-24932 GCA_002367375.1 Erythrobacter sp. UBA3075
GAGCACAGTGCGTCGAGCGAATGTTTGGCCCCGGGATGCCGCCGCCGGGCTATCGCGAGAGTGTCGACCATCCGGTCATCGCCAATGGCTTCCAGACCACATGCCGCCAACTCGCTGTTGAGGAAGCCGAAATCGAACTGCGCATTATGCGCCACCAGCGGAGCATCGCCCAGAAAATCAAGCAGACCGGCGGTGTTGTCACGAAACAGCGGCTTGTCCGAAAGGAACGTCGCGGACAGGCCGTGCACAGCTTCCGCTTCGGCGGGCATATCGCGTTCGGGATTGTAGTAAGCGTGAAAACTCTCGCCCGTCACAACCCGATTGACCATTTCGATGCAGCCGATCTCCACCATCCGGTCGCCAGTGGTGGGATCGAGCCCGGTGGTTTCGGTATCGAAGATGATTTCGCGCATAAGGCTCCTATCGCCCAAACGCGGTCAGTCTTGCAAGCCGGTGGAAAGCTTCTCCACCAGCTCCTCAACCGCCTCTTGTGTCTCGTCCAGAGTACTGCCGGTATCGATCACAAAATCAGCCCGCGCACGTTTTTCCGCATCGGGCATCTGCAGGCTGAGTATCTGTTCGAATTTCTCGAGTGTCATACCCTCGCGCGCCAGAACCCGCGCGCATTGCATTTCGGGAGGAGCGGAGACGACGGCGATCTTATCGACATCCCGCGCGCCGCCCTTTTCAAACAGCAAGGGGATGTCGAACACAACCAGCGGCGCATTGACATGGCGATAGAGGAATTGCTCACGCGCCTCTGCCACCGCCGGATGCACAATGCTCTCCAGCCGGGCGAGCTTGTCGCGGTCGTCAAAGACCAGCGCGCCCAATTGCTGGCGGTCCACACCGTCAGGGCCGGTGGTGCCGGGAAATTCCGATTCAATGGCAGCGAGTAAAGCGCCGCCCGGTCCTTGCATCGCACGAACTTCATGGTCGGCATCGAACACGGGCACGCCCAGAGCCTCGAACATGCCGGCCACCGTGCTCTTGCCCATGGCGATGGAGCCGGTGAGGCCAAGGATCATCGGAAGCTTCTTCACATCGCCAGTCATTGCGTCAGCAGCCGCCGCAATTCGGCGTCTCCATCCTTGCGTGGTGGTGGCTCACCGAAGAATCGCTCAAATGCGATGGCAGCCTGCCCAATCAGCATCGAATATCCGTCAATCGTGCGCAGTCCAGCAGCGCGCGCATTTTGCAGCAATTGCGTATCGAGCGGGTGGGTCACAATGTCATAGACGATGCTGCCGGGTGGCACGTGGCTGAAATCAAAGGCGAGGGGAGGCTGACCCTCCATTCCCAGTGGGCTGGCATTGACGATCAAATCACAGCAGCCTTCACGGTCATCGAAGGTAAAATCGGTCGGCTGTGCAAAATGATCGAGCGGAGCGATATGGTGTTCGCCGTCCGGATCAATCTCGTCGAGCAAAGCGCGCGCCTTGTCGGGGTTGCGCCCGGCCAAAACTAGCGTGAAACCCTGCTCGGCAAGACCGGCTGCGATGGCACGCGCCGCGCCGCCCGTGCCGATGATTCGCGCCATGCGGAAATAGTGCTGCTGTGCCAGCTCGTCGCGCAAAGGCTCCAGAAAACCTTCGACATCAGTATTGGTGCCGATCAGCGCGCCATTGTGGCGCCGGGTGACAGTATTGACCGCACCCACAAGCTCCGCGCCGATTTCCAGCCGGTCGAGATGCGGCACCACCGCCTGCTTATGCGGCATGGTGATATTACACCCACGCCAATCAGGATCTTCGCGCCGCTCTGCGATATAGCTTTCCAGCGCATCAGCTGTGACATGGCATTTGCGGTAATCCGCATCGAGCCCAAGCTTTTCGAGCCAATAGCCATGGATCACTGGCGATTTCGACTGGGCGATAGGGTCGCCGATGACTTCGGCGTAAGGGCGGCTCATGCGGGAAGCTCCCCCAGATCGCGCAGCGCGCCCAGCACTGGCAGCAATGGCATTCCCAGCACAGTGAAGTGATCGCCCTCTATCCGTTCAAACAATTGCACGCCCAGCGCCTCTATCCGAAATACGCCCACACAATAGCCGACTGCGGGCCATTCGCGCTCGAGATAATCGGCAATGAAGCGTTCCGACAATTCCCGCACATGCAGATGCGCGGCGGCGGCATGATGCCAGACCACCTCTCCATCGCGGGCAATCGCGGCCCCTGAATGGAGTTGCATGATTTTACCGGAAAAGTAGCGCAAATGCTCTGCCGCATTGTCCCGCGATGCCGGTTTATCAAAGCGGCGGCCATCCACGACGACGAGCGAATCGCTACCCAGCACAAGATGCGATTCATCCGTAACCGCCAGCGCCTTTGCCTCAGCCAGTGCCAGTGCGATATCGGATGGCAGCGCGTCAGCCATGGCGGTTTCAATAGCACGCTCGTCAAGATCAGCCGGCCGCGCTTCGAACGCTACCCCGGCATCGCGCAACATAGCCTGACGCGATGCAGACTTGGAAGCGAGCACGATCATATCGGCTTGGGCCCTGTGCGCGGCAGGCGATCTCGGCCCTCACGCTCCTGGTGCAAACGGATCACGGCGGCGGCGGTTTCCTCGATCGATCGGCGCGTCACGTCGATCACCGGCCAGCCATTGTCGGCAAACATCCGCCTCGCAAAGCTGACCTCCGACTTCACCCGGTCACCATCGACATAGGATGTTTCAGTCTTTTCATTGAGCGATAGCAAACGGTTACGACGAATCTGTACCAGTCGTTCGGGCGCGGTTGTCAGACCGACAACCATTGGATGGCGCAGGGAGAACAGGTTTTCAGGCGGCGGACTTTCCACCACCAGCGGAATATTGGCGACCTTGTAACCGCGATTGGCGAGATAGATGCTGGTCGGCGTTTTCGAAGTGCGTGATACGCCCGCAAGAACGATATCGGCCTCTTCCCAGTTGTCGAAGCCAATCCCGTCATCATGCGCGATAGTAAACTGGATCGCATCGACGCGCGCGAAATAGGCTTCGTCCATGGCGTGCTGGCGTCCGGGGCGACCCTTGGCCTCCTGACCCAGCCGCTCTTCCAACGCTATTGTGACAGCATCCAGCGCATCGACATGTTTGACGCCCAGCGCGCGGCACCGTTCTTCTAGCTGCTCGCGAATGCCTTCATTCACCAAAGTGTAGAGGACAAGGCCGGGATTGCGTTTGAATTCCTCCACGATCCGGTTGAGATGTTGGCGAGAGCGCACCATAGGCCAGAAATGACGCACAACATCGCTATCCTCGAACTGCGCGAGCGCAGCCTTGGCGATCATTTCGAGCGTTTCGCCGGTCGAGTCCGACAGCAGATGAAGGTGAAGGCGGGCCATGTGGATAGACTTGCGCATAAACCACGGGACGGATTGGCGGACAAGTGAGGGATTATATTCCATCCCCGCTGACGGCTGATTCGCACGCAGGGAAATAACCGGATGCGTGTTTATTTTCCCAAGCTGTGGGTAGCGTGGAGAACAAGAGCTTGACGCGCAGAGTCAACGAGTCGATGCCACATCAAGCGCAGCCGCCGGACTCACAACTTGGGTGATCCACCGGTGTCCCCGCAATCCACAGGCCCAACAAACAACAGAATCTCTATATAAATATTATATTTATTGGATTGGACTCTTTCTGAATGCCCGGACCTCTTCTCGAAAACCTGCGCGGAACGCGAACCGAAAGCCGGCCGGTTTGGCTGATGCGTCAGGCAGGACGCTATCTGCCTGAATACCGTGCGCTACGTGCTGAGAAGGGCGGTTTTCTGGAACTGGTTTATGACAGCGAAGCCGCAGCTGAAGTAACGCTCCAGCCTATCAAACGGTTCGGTTTCGATGGCGCGATCCTGTTTTCCGATATTCTGATCGTTCCCCACGCTCTGGGACAGGATTTGTGGTTCGAGGCGGGCGAGGGGCCGCGGCTCGCTCCGCCGCTGATTGATGGGGCATGGCAGGCGCTGGAAAAGGCGTATCACCATTTTGATCCGGTCTATCGCACGGTTGAGCTGACCAAAGCGCAGCTTTCCGATGATGTGACGATGCTTGGGTTCATCGGATCACCGTGGACCGTCGCGACTTACATGGTCGCAGGTCAGGGGTCGAAGGATCAGGGCGCAGCGCGTGCTCTTGCTTGGCGTGATCCCGGAGCGTTCCAGTCGCTCGTCGATGCGATTGAGGCGGCTAGTCTGGAATATCTGTTCGGCCAGATCGATGCAGGCGCAGAAGCGGTGCAATTGTTCGATAGCTGGGCGGGATCGCTCAGCCCTTCGCAATTTGAGCGCTGGGTAATTGCGCCCAATGCTCGGCTGGCGGCTGCGATTCATGAACAGCGCCCCGGCATTCCCGTGATTGGCTTTCCGAAAGGGGCAGAAGCCAAGCTGCCCGCCTATGCCCGGGAGACTGGCGTTGATGCGGTTGGCATTGATGAAACCACCGATCCGGTCTGGATGACCACCCAGCTGCCAGTTGGGATGCCTGTACAGGGCAATCTGGACCCGATGCTGCTCCTGGCTGGTGGAGAGGCGATGGATGCACAAATTGGGCAAATTTGCGATGCCTTTGCCGACAGGCCGCATGTTTTCAATCTTGGGCATGGCATCGATAAAAACACTCCGATTGAACATGTGGAGCGATTGTTGGAAACTTTGCGCGGCTGAGGGGTGACGCCAGTCGCTGGCTCGCCTAAGTGAATTGCATGCAGGAAATTCTCGCTACGCTGTATTTCTGGCTCAAGGCCGGTCACATCATCTTCGTGATCTTCTGGATGGCGGGCCTGTTCATGCTACCGCGCCTGTTCGTCTACCATCAAGAAGCGGCGGAAGGTTCTGAAGAGGCAGAGAAATTTGTCGATCGTGAGAAGAGACTTCTCAAGATCATTCTTCTCCCTTCGATCATTGTCGTGTGGGTGTTGGGACTTGCGCTGCTCGGGACCGGAATGGTGCCGATGGGCGGCTGGTTCCATCTCAAATTGCTGCTGGTGCTGATCCTGTCAGCCTATCACGGCTATCTCAGCGCTTATGCCAAGAAACTGGCGCGCGGAGAGCGCAAACTGACTGGCAAGCAATTGCGCCTATTAAACGAAGTGCCTGGCGTGGCGGCGGCGATCATCGTGATTTTGGCTATCGTCAAACCGTTCTGATTGCACGCCGAGTTAGACACACCACATAAGACAGTGAATTGACCGCAGGGGATGCGTCCCATATTGCGGTTTCATTACCGGCTAGAGGTCGCGATTCATATGCGACCGGGTCTGCTTTCTCCAAGCCCAGATTGGCCCGCCGGCATCCCAACTGAATACGGAAATACAAACAATGCATTTGAAAGAACTTAAAGAGCGGACGCCGGCAGAGCTTGTCTCGATGGCCGAAGAACTGGGCGTCGAAGGCGCGTCGACCATGCGCCGCCAGGACCTGATGTTCGCCATCCTCAAGGAAGTGGCGGAAGATGGTGAGGAAATACTCGGCATCGGTACGATTGAAGTGCTGCAGGATGGCTTCGGCTTTCTGCGCAGCCCGGAGGCCAATTATCTTGCCGGTCCGGATGATATTTACGTCTCTCCTAACCAGGTTCGCAAGATGGGCCTGCGCACAGGCGACACCGTCGAGGGCGAAATTCGCGCACCCAAGGATGGGGAACGCTATTTCGCGCTGACCAAGCTGCTCAAAGTCAATTACGATGATCCTGAAGCAGTGCGTCACCGCACCAATTTTGACAATCTCACGCCGCTCTATCCCGATGAGCGCCTGAATCTCGATACGAAGGACCCGACGGTCAAAGACAAGTCGGCACGCGTGATCGATCTCATTTCGCCGCAAGGTAAGGGCCAGCG
>DFBR01000074.1:25114-25604 GCA_002367375.1 Erythrobacter sp. UBA3075
GATGTTGTTATCCTGCTCGACTCGATTACGCGTCTGGGCCGGGCTTACAATACGGTGGTGCCCAGCTCCGGCAAGGTGCTGACCGGCGGTGTCGATGCGAACGCTCTGCAACGTCCGAAGCGCTTCTTCGGTGCTGCGCGGAATATCGAGGAGGGCGGTTCGCTGTCCATCATTGCTACCGCGCTGATCGATACCGGCAGCCGCATGGACGAAGTGATCTTCGAAGAGTTCAAGGGGACCGGTAACAGCGAAATCGTGCTCGACCGCAAGGTCGCCGACAAGCGTATCTTCCCGGCTCTGGATGTCGGCAAATCCGGCACACGCAAGGAAGAGCTGCTGGTCGACAAGGAACAGCTTTCGAAGATGTGGGTCCTGCGCCGTATCCTGATGCAGATGGGCACGATCGATTCGATGGAATTCCTGCTCGACAAGATGAAGGATTCCAAGACCAACGAAGATTTCTTCGCCACGATGAATCAGTAGGTGTTTG
>DFBR01000040.1:0-5870 GCA_002367375.1 Erythrobacter sp. UBA3075
GCGCGACGATGCGCGTGCGATGGATGATGAGGTCCTGCGAGATCAATCCCGGTACATCGGCCAGCGAGCAGTGAACGGTGAGCGGGACGGTACGCAGGCTAGGTCCGGCGAGCATCATCACCGCGCTGTTGCGATCAAGGTTGCAGCTATCTGCCAGCAGCTCTGTCTGCCCGATAAATCCCGGTGAGATTTGCGCAATGGCGGACTTTGCGACCGGCGCGGTGACCACGCCGCTGAATTCACCAGAAAGCGTGCCAGCAATGGCCTGTTCGAGCGATTCCAGTGCGATCTGTGCCGATTGTTGGTCAGGCGTGGCTGGATGATATTCGCCATCCGGGCCATCAGCGCAGGGAATATCTTCATGACCCGAAGCACTGGCCATGATCTGCGCGCCGCCGATCACCACGAAAGGTGGCAGGTCCAATTCTTCCCGCTGCGACCATGCCGCAGCGATAATCTCCGGACCGACTCCCGCCGGATCGCCAAGCGACACAGCGAGAGGTTTCATCGGATCAATTATAGCCGATCACCGCATCGCGGCGCAGGTCACGCAAATAGCGTTGGGCACGCCGTTCGATGCGTTCCTCTTCGGTTGTGTCCATGATATCCGAGATTGATGGACCAGAGTTCTCTTCGGGATCGTCACGACCGCAGAGCATCAACACGCGAATGCCTTCGGTCAGATCGCCGAACGGCGGCGTGGTCTGGCCGACACTGAGCTGCAACAGCACGCTTTGCAGAGCCTCGGGCAATTGCCGCACAGGAATCTGATCATTGTCCACGGTGGTTGCGCCCACAGCCGCCGCGTCGGCATCTGCCGTTCCGCAACCGCTCATTCCCTCGACAGCAGCAATGAAAGCCGCACCTTGCTGCTCAGCTTCTGCCTGCGGCGTGCCGGGAGCGAAAGTGTAGGAAATCTGCTTCAGGCTGAGCAGAGCATCGCGCGGATCGGGCATACCGATTTGGCGCTGGTCGATCATCAGCAGGATCGAGAAACCGCCAGGAATTTCCAGCGGACCGACAAGCTGTCCCGGCGTCATCTGCGCGGCGGCAGCCTCAAGCTGGGGCTGCTGCAATTGTTCAAGCTGAATCCAGCCAAGGTCACCGCCGACGATGCGGCTGGAAGCTTCGGAATATTGCCGTGCATAGGCGACGAAACTGCCGCCCTGACGAAGCTGTTCGATGATTTGTTCTGCATTGGTGAGAACCTGTTGGCGATTGGTCGAGTTGGCCGACAGATAGATCTCGCCCAGACGGTATTCGGTGGTCCCGCGCGATTCCTGAATGCGTTGCCAGATTTCCCTGACCTCTGCTTCGGAAACATTCACGAAAGGCACGACATTGCGGCGCAGCAGGTTTTCCCATGCCAGTTCGCCCTGAATCTGCCGCTTGATGGAGCGAGGGGAGGAGCCGACCGACGTCAGATAGGCGCCCATCTCCGCAATGCTCATCCCGCGCGACTGAACGGCAAACCGTTCGTAGGAGGCGTTTACCTCATCCTGCGTGACTTCCATATCCTGTGCGGCGGCTTCCTGAATTTGCAGGGTTTCGTCGATCAGATTGCGCAGCACCTGCAAACGCAGTGGCGCGATATCCTCTGGCGCAAGCTGCACATTCTGCTGGGCGGCCATGATCAGCGCGAGGCGATGATCAATATCGGTGCCGGTTATGATGCTGCCATTTACGCGAGCGGTGGCGCGCCGTTCATTGGTGTTGTCCACCTGATTCATAATAAACGAAATGTCTTCGGGCAGGTTGAAGGCATCATTGCCACCGGCCTGCGCCAGCACTGCTGTGCTGGTGAGCGGGGCAGTCATGATGGCAGCGCCAAATCCGGCAATTGCGACCCGGAGTGCTTTTTTCACATTGGAATTCACGTTTTTGATAATCCTGTAGGCGGCGCGATCACTCTAGCGCCCGATAATTGGTGTGACTTATGTAAACCCAAGGCTTAACCCTAGCTGAGCCGCCTGCGCTCGCCAAGGGTGTGTGGCCCGCAATCCGTTCAGAACCCGAGATTGCGCAGGCTGAAATACAGGCGGAAGCTATTGCCGCTCTGTGCGTCAGCAAGCTGGATATAGTCGCGTCGCCAGGTCACACCGAATTCGAGGCAATCATCGGCATAGGCAACACCCAATCGCGTGCGCAGTGGTTCAAACCCGTCTGCAGTGAAGGAAGGGTCTTCCTCCCGGTCGGTCAAATTGACCACCGCTGATCCGAAAACTGACCAGTGCCGCGCGAAGGCGAAGCGCCCGGCGGCGCGCAATTCCTCGCGGTCCTGCAAATCTTCGAATGTGAAATCGATATCGCGGTTGAGCCGCAGATAACCGACTTCGACATAGGTGCGGTCTGATCCCAGCGTCGCGTCCACTTCATTGCGGCGCACGGCGAAATTGTCCTTGTCCAGCCTGAAGCGGTGGGTGAATTTGAGGAAGTCGTTATAGCGCACTTCGGTCCGCCCGACGAAATCGGACCATTGTTCATTCAAGCCGGTGCCATCGGGAAACAGCGTCGGTTCGTCAGTCAGGCGGTAAGATTGGCCAATGGAGCTGGCGATGCGCCAGCCGGGGAAATTGGCTTGCCAATCGACGCCATAAGTGAGCCGCACGCCGTCTTCCACCCGGTCATAGCCGGGGAAGCGGTTGAGCGCGAAAAGGTTGGAATCCTCCAGATCAATAGCGCGTGCATCCTCATTGGGAATGTCCAGATTGCGAATGTCGGGCGCGGCAACGAGTTGGACGCGCGGCGTCAGGATCTGTGTTCCATCAAGGAAGCTACCGATAAACGGCCATTTCACATCCACCGCTGCCAGTGCCACTCCGCGGGCCTGCCAGCCGCCATCGCCGCGATAGCTGGGGTTGGTGGTGAGCAGATTGCCGTCTGAATGATAGACATCGCCGCGTACCAGACCGGTCACGGTGACTTCCTGACCCCATGGCGTGATGCGCCGAAGGTCCCACTGCGCGCGGGTGAAGGCGCGCTGTGTATCCTGCCCGTCGGCGCGGGTGATGGCGAGCGTGTTGGCCTGCAATTCGACCTGACCGCCCAGCACCGGATCTTCCAGCCGATAGCGTGCATCGATCAACGGCAGGGCGAGCGGAACTTGCCCCTGATCGGTGCTGACAAGCAGCGCTTGCGTCGCCCAACCCGCAATCGAGACGTAGGAATTGTCATCAATCCGCTCCAGCTCGACGGTCGAGCGGATGCGATCCTCGCGACTGATGTCGTAACGGCGCAGGAAGGTGCGATCACTGGCAAGGCGGATGGAATGCGTAGCGGTCCAGTTCTCGTCCAACTGGAAGCGCCCATTGGTGGCGAAATAGCCGCGGAAATCATTCTCCGACGTGGGCGTCGTCGCATTGAGGGGAATGCGCGATCCGTAGGTGGCGTAGGCTTCAGCCTGAAACGCACCATTCTCCGTTAAATGGCGATATTGCGCGGATACCATCGGCGCGGCTTCGGTGAAGAGATAACCGGTCACGGTCAGGTCGCGATTGTCGGCCAGCCGCCAGTAATAGCTGTCGCTGATCTCGATCCCGTTCGATGCTGTCAGCCCGATATCGGGAACGAAGAAACCGCTGCTGGCGCGCCCATCAGCGCGCACGGTAAGGCCGGGCAGGGGCAGGATGCGCGCACCAAAAAGCTCCAGGTAAGCTCCCGAGAAGCGGATTTGTGCGCTCTCGTCGTCATAGACAATGCGTTCTGCCGTGATGCGCCAGCTTGGGCTACGCGGGCAGCCATCGGCATCGACCACGGCACAAGAGGAATAGACCGCGCGGTCGAGCGCGATGTCGCCATCTTCTGTGCGAGTCGCTTGCGCCGCTGCCAGCCGCGCGCCCTGTCGGAAGGCGAGCAGAAGGTTGGTCATTGCGCCCGCTTCCAGCTCGTCTGTCAGCGTGACCTGATCCGTGAAAAGCTGGTTGCCGTCAGCATCCACCAGACGGACGGTGCCGCTGGCGATGATTTCTCCTGTCAGGCGATTCCAGGTAACTTCATCGGCACGCAGCGACTGATCGCCGGATCGCAGCACGACATTGCCCGATGCGCTGACCGTGTCGGTGTTCTGGTCATATTCCAGCGTGTCAGCTTCAAACCCGATCTGGCGCTGGCCGTCTGCATTGAATTCGGGAACGGGCGGGGCTGTAACCTGCGCCTCGGTCGCATCGATATCCTGCGCGCTCACTTGCGGTGCAGCGCAGCACAGCGCCAAAACCGCCGCACCTGTGGCGGAAATCTGGCGCAACAAAGCCTGTGGCACATGGGGCAAGCCGGGGAGCATGGCTTGCCTATCGCACCACGCGCTCCTAACTGCAATGTCAGCTTTGCAGGGCTGCAAGTCCCTGCTTTCCAGACACAGAATATCAGCCCCCGGGAGCCTCCATGAACATTGAATTTCACGATAGCCTTGATGCCGCCAAATCGCGCCTCGTGGCGCGGGTGGTCGAACAGGACAAATTGCCGGACGATCTTCCCACTACGATAGCGCAAGGCGCAGAGGCATCGCGCTTCAAGGGTAAGACTGGACAGGTTTTCGAAGGTTTCCACGAGGCGGATGGGAAAGTCGTGCGGCTCGCGCTTGTCGGAGCGGGCAAGAAGAAAGATGCCGGGCGCATGGCTGCCCTGGAGAAAGCCGGTGCTGCGCTGACTGCAAAGTATCTGACCAGCGGCGAAGAGGCTCTGGCCATCGATTTCGCCAGCAGTGGCCTTGATGCAGAGGAAGCGGCGGCCGTTTTGCTTGGTGCGCGGCTGCGCAGCTGGCGCTGGGACACCTATCGTACCAAGATGCGTGACGAGCAGAAGCGCACGCTGAAGACGGTTCATGCCGTTGGTGCGGCAGAGGGAACCGACGCGGCATGGGAAGACGCGCAGGCCGTGGCCAAGGGCGTCGAATTCACCCGCGAACTGGTCGCGGAGCCTGCCAACGTCATTTACCCGCAGTCCTTCGTCGAACGCTGTCAGGAGCGGTTCAAAGGGACCGGCGTTGAAATTCAGGTGCTCGATGAAGACGAAATGCGCACACTTGGGATGGGCGCGCTGCTCGGCGTTGGGCAGGGCTCGCGCCGTGACAGCAAGCTGCTCGTCATCAAATGGATGGGCGGCAAGGCGAGTGAAAAGCCGACGCTGTTTGTCGGTAAGGGCGTTACCTTCGACACTGGCGGTATTTCGCTGAAGCCGCCGGGCGGCATGGAAGATATGAAGTGGGACATGGGCGGCGCAGGCGCCGTGGCAGGCGCGATGCTGGCTTTGGCCGGGCGCAAGGCCAAGGCGAATATCGTCGGCGTGTGCGGCCTTGTTGAAAACATGCCTGATGGCAATGCACAGCGCCCCGGCGACATCGTCACTTCCATGAGCGGGCAAACGATTGAAGTCATCAACACCGATGCTGAAGGGCGACTGGTGCTGTGCGATGCGCTGACGTGGGTGCAGAAAGAATTCTCGCCCAAGACAGTGGTTGATCTTGCGACGCTGACGGGCGCGATGATGATTGCGCTGGGCCACGAACATGGCGGCGTATTCTCAAACGATGACAAGCTGGCGGACAATCTGCTGGCTGCGGGTAAGGCGAGCGGTGACAAGCTGTGGCGTTTCCCGCTCGCGCCTGAATATGACAAGCTGATCGACAGCCCGATTGCGGACATGAAGAATGTCGGTCCGCGCTGGGCAGGCTCGATCACTGCGGCGCAATACCTCCAGCGCTTCATCGAAGACGGTGTGAACTGGGCGCATTGCGATATCGCCGGCATGGTCTGGGCGGACAAGCCCGGCGCGACCTGGGGCAAGGGCGCAACGGGTTACGGCGCACGCCTGATCGACCGTTTCGTGCGCGATAGCGTTGAGGGCTGAGATCTACCATGCCCTCAGGTAGCGAA
>DFBR01000040.1:5959-13849 GCA_002367375.1 Erythrobacter sp. UBA3075
CGATAGGGCGAGAATAATGCGCGTCGATTTCTATCTCCTCTCCAGCGATCCCGCGCCCACCGCGATCACCTTGCTGGCCCGCAAGGTGCGCGAGGCGGGCGAGCACTTGCTGGTGGTGGCGGATGATCTCGATCTGCTGGAAACGATCTCCGGCGCGCTTTGGAATGCGAGCGCCGAAGCTTTCCTTGCCAATGGTATTGCTGGTGATGAGCACGATGCGCGCCAGCCCATTCTGCTGTCGAATGAGGTCGAGCCTGCCAATGGCGCCAAGTTCCTCTTGATCGCCGATGGCCAATGGCGCGAACCGGGCGTTGGCTTTGCCAGAGTGCTTTATTTGTTCGACGATTCTAGTCGCGGGCAGGCGCGCGAGACGTGGAAGGCGCTGCAGGACCGTGAAGGGTTGGAACGCAAATTCTGGAAGCAGCAGGGCGGGCGCTGGGTTGAAGGGCCTTGACCTGAGGCCGATGTAGCCTTCACTACCCATGACCTGACGAGAGGGGATTATCATGCGCAGATTACTAATTATTGGCGGGGCGCTTGTGCTCGCATCATGTGGCGGCAGCGACACCACGACGATTGAGACCGAAGACGGCACGGCCGAATATGAGGTCGATGGAGATGG
Organism: Erythrobacter sp. UBA3075; assembly: GCA_002367375.1. Taxonomy (GTDB): domain Bacteria; phylum Pseudomonadota; class Alphaproteobacteria; order Sphingomonadales; family Sphingomonadaceae; genus Alteraurantiacibacter. Next base: position 6,582 of record DFBR01000040.1, read on the forward strand.
TGGGGCGGAAATTCGCTATACTGACGATGAAGGGAATGAGGCCGTCATTACCAGCGGCAGCGATGTCGATGCCGAATTGCCCGCTGGATTCACGATCTACCCGGGTGCCGAAGTTGTTTCCAACACGGTCATCACTGGCAATGATGGCGAAGGCAGCCTTGTTATTATGACGAGCAACGCTTCGGTTGAGGACATGGTCACACATTACCGCGGGCAGGCTGAATCCGCCGGAATCGAAATCGGGATGGAAATGACTGCTGGTGAGAGCCGCATCATTGGCGGCGAAGGGCCGAATGGCGAAATGTTCAGTTTCAATGCCAGCAATTCTGACGGCCAGACAACCGGAATGCTGACCATCGGGCGAGACAGCGGCGAATAAGGCCCGCAAACATTTGCGGTGAATAGCGGCGGGCTTGCCGGATGCGAGCAGCGGCGCTAGGGGCGCGCGCAATCACTCTATCCCAATCTTCGAAGGAAATTCTCATGGCGGTTACCCGCACGTTTTCGATCATCAAGCCTGATGCCACCCGCCGCAATTTGACCGGCGCTGTCACCAACATGCTGGAAAAGGCTGGCCTGCGCGTCGTCGCTTCCAAGCGCATCCACATGTCGCGCGAGCAGGCCGAAGGCTTTTACGCCGTCCACAAGGAACGCCCCTTCTTCGGCGAACTCGTCGAATTCATGATGAGCGGTCCGGTCGTGGTGCAGGTGCTGGAAGGCGAAGATGCGGTTCCGCGCAACCGCAAGATCATGGGCGCCACCAACCCCGCCGACGCTGACGAAGGCACGATCCGCAAGGCATTTGCTGAAAGCATTGAAGCGAATACTGTCCACGGCTCTGACAGTGATGAAAATGCGAAGATCGAAATCGACTTCTTCTTCAATGAAGATGAGATCGTCGGCTAACTTCATATTATCTTATTACAATTTTACAGGCCCTGGCCTTATTTTGTGATATATTTCCTCTCAGGAAGGTAAACTCCGAGTCGTTTTGTCGCGGGGTTGCATCTTCCGGAGAGGGAAAGCGCAATGTTCTGGAACAGGCGCAAGAAGCCGTTTTCCATCGTGCAGAGCTATATAGCGGCACTCAATGACCATGACGCTGCGGCGATGATTTCGCTGCTGCATCCTGATGCCTGTTTAGTCGACAGCCGGGGAGCCTGCGTCGCAGGTTATGAAGACAGCGTCGAAGCGGTTCATGCCTTTCTTGCGCTCGACGCCGGGTTCCAGATGCATATCGACAGCTATGCGATGCATGGGGACGATGTGCTGATGCGTGGATCGATCGAAGCTGACGATCCTCGGCTTGCCACCAATACACTTTGGATGGCGCGCGTGCAGGACGGCAAACTGCGTCGCTGGCAGAGTTTTGGCAATGCTGATTCGGTTGCGCTGGCGCACATCCTTGTGCCGGACAAGGCCCACAGGGAAGAGGTCCCTATGGCCAAAGCGTTCTAGGGCCTCGTCGCGGCAATTTCTTCCGAGTTTTCACTGAATTTCGCTTGCTGAGCTGCATGATTGTGATGCGGTGATGATTGTGCATTGTCCTGTTCCGTCCGCATGGCCGACAACGCCTCGTGTCGCAATTCCAGTCCCAACTCGGAATAGGCCCGCTGCATCTCGGCTTCCCAATCGTCGTTGAGATCCTCGAACGACACCGTCGAAGAAGGACCGTCAAATTCTTCAAGCGCAGCGTTCATGCGCAGCTCGCGCAACGCAATCTTGCGGGCCATCTCGCTCTCGATCCAGTCCATTTCGACGTCATCGGACTGGATAGTCATCTGGTTCGCCACCAATGAAGCGGCGGACGCGGCCATGTCTTCCCCGTCACGGTGCGTTCTTATCACGCGCGCATCGGGAAATTGGCTGAGCAATGCGGACAGATCTTCGGCAAATTGCGGGACTTTGAGCACGCGCGGTATGTTGGCATTGCCATGAAACTGTGCGTCTGTGCGCAAGATACGGGCAAATTCGCGGTAGACCGGCGCCGGGTCACGCGCTTCCGAAAAGGCTGAGAAAGCCGGGATCCGCCATTGCGCTTCATAGGCGCAATGATCGAGCGCGCAGGCGAGCCAGCCAAGTTCCTCATCAGGCCGGGTGACGCCGAAAGGGTGAATGGAATCGAGCCACGGATCGAGCTTGCGCGCAAACAGCAAGGAAAGCATCGACCAGGCGGGCCGCGTGTCGGGCTTGCGCGGCACGGGATGCCAGCTGTCACAGAACCGCGTGGCTGCAATTGCCGGGTCTGCCGCGAGCAGCCGGTGAATGCGCGTGGTGCCGCTGCGCATTTGCCCCACCACGATGATGGGCGGGGCGAGTTCGGCAGCCAGCGTTTCGGGTTGCTCGAGCCAGAACGCTCCGAGCTCCAGTCGCTGCCGGATCACTCGGGCGATCTGGCCATGGGCTATCGTCAGCCCAAGCGCATTGAGCTTCGCCTGTTCCTGCAAGGCTTCACATAGAGTGTAGAGCCGCAGACGGAAGTCATCGACATCCTCAGCGGAGCGCGGGCCATGTTCGCCGCGGGCCGGAGCATCTTTCGCAGCCTTTGCGAAAAGCGCGTCAGGATCAAGCGTGGGGCGTGCTGTCAGTCCTTTGGTCCAGGCGCTCTCCAACCAGCCACAGGCGCGCTCTACCAATGGAGAACGCGAGAGCGGGTGGGGGCGCGGTGGTAGCTTCATCAGTCAGAACTGGTCCGCTGCGCCGTGCAATTTGGTCAGGCGATTGGGAGCGACCATGCGCCAGCTTCGGGTGAGCCATTCAGCGACATTGTCCCAATCAACGCCGGGCCGGTTGAGAATGATTCCGACCCATCCGCTGGCACCGTAGTAGGCGGGTTTGTAATAGGTTTCTGGCGCGGTTTCGGACAGACCGATCACCTCGTCCGGACCGCTGGTCTTCACCAAGACGCTGACATGATCGACGCCGTGAAACTGGTCCTGAAAATGGGCAAAATATTTGCCGCTCTTGCCGCCTGTGCGCCAGCCGGGTGCGCCATGGCTTTCGCGCTCCTCCGCTTCGGGAAGTGCCAAGGCGAGCGCCTGCACACGTTCGAACAACCAATCTGCCCGATATTGGCGTCCGACATATTCGGCGAAGATACGTGGGTAGAGCTGGTATTCGGCAAGGATCACGCGGCTCGCCAGAGTATCGGCCGTATCGTGGGGCAGGATCGCGACGGGCATCTGGCCCAGCAGCGGTCCGCCATCCAATTCCGGAGTAACCACGTGGACCGAGCAACCGCCAAATGCGTCGCCCGCGTCGATGGCGCGTTGGTGTGTATCGAGCCCCTTGTATTTGGGCAGTAGCGAGGGGTGGGTGTTGACCATCCGACCTTCCCAGCCAGCCACGAATTCCTCCGTCAGGATGCGCATGTAGCCGCAAAAGGCGAGATATTCTGCGCCCGCATCGCGCAGCGCCGCATCCATTACCTCTTCATGCGCGCGGCGGTCCATTCCGCGATGGTCGCGCGAAAAGGTGGGAATGCCCTCTGCTGCAGCGATTTGCAGTCCGGGCGCATCGGGATTGTTGCTGGCAACCAGCACGATTTCATAGGGGCAGTCGGTCAGTTTGGAATGAAACAGCAGCGCCGACATTGTGGTGCCATTGCCAGACAGCAGGCAGGCGACCTTAACCTTTTCCGGCGCTTTCGCGTCAGGCATCGTGCGCGGCTTCCCAATTCTCACGCGCTGACCAAATGCCTGCCGATCCGCGCACAGTGCAGCCGCGCTGGCCTTCGACAATCTCGCCAACCGGCACGACGATTTCACCCGCCTCGGTCAGCGCCTTGGTGACGGTGTCCACCTTGTCCGGCGTAACTGCAAGCACCATGCCGACGCCGCAATTGAATGTGCGCGCCATTTCGCCCGGCTCGATATTCCCCTGCGCCTGCAGGAATGCCATCAGGCGCGATTGCTCCCAGCTATCGGCATTGACCATGGCCCGCGCACCTTCGGGCAGCACGCGCGGCAGGTTTTCCAGCAGACCGCCGCCGGTAATATGCGCCAGAGCATCGATATGGCCCGCGCGCACCACGGGCAGCAAGCTTTTCACATAGATACGGGTTGGCGCGATTAGCGCGTCGATCAGTAGCTGGTCCTGATCAAACAGGGCAGGGCGGTCGAGCTTCCACCCCTTGTCTGCTGCAAGTCGCCGGACGAGCGAGAAACCGTTCGAATGCACGCCCGAGCTTGCAAGTCCCAGCAGCACATGTCCGGGCGCGACCTTCTCGCCCGTCAGCTGTTCGCCGCGTTCAACCGCGCCGACGCAAAAGCCAGCGAGGTCATAATCGCCCGGCGCATACATGCCCGGCATTTCCGCGGTTTCGCCGCCAATCAGTGCGCAACCTGCTTCCCGGCACCCCTCGGCAATGCCGGCGATCACTCGCTCGGCAACGCCATTGTCGAGCTTTCCGGTGGCGAAATAATCAAGGAAGAACAGCGGCTCCGCTCCCTGCACGATCAAATCGTTCACGCACATGGCGACCAGATCAATGCCAACGCTATCATGCTTGTCATTCTCGATGGCGAGTTTCAGCTTGGTGCCCACGCCATCATTGCCGGCGACCAGCAACGGGTCCTTATAGCCCGCCGCCTTCGGATCGAAAAAGCCGCCGAAGCCGCCAATTTCGCCGTCCGCTCCCGGGCGCATAGTGGCCTTGACCAGCGGTCCAATCGCCTTGACGAGCGCGTTGCCCGCTTCAATCGAGACGCCGGCTTGTTCGTATGTGTAAGAGGGTGTGTTGGAGCTCATCTTGCTGCCATAGGCTTTCGTGCTTGGATTTCCACTCGCCTTTGGGCAAAAGGCTTGCGATTTCCACGATGCGCACACTTTCCATCCCCTTCCGCCTGCCTGTGAAGCATCTTTCCGCCCTTTTCGGTGTGCTTGCGCTTGTGCTGCTGTGCATCGTCGCGGTGACATCGCTGACGGCGCAAGTATCCGGAAATCGCGGTATTGCGCCCGTTGCAAGCAGCAGCGACATCGACGTTAGCGGGATCGAAGTGAACGCGACCGGAGGCAGCCCAGAAGAAGCGCGCACCAACGGCTGGAGAGAAGCGCAACGCCGGGCGTGGGAGCAGCTCGACGGACCTTCGATTTCGGATGACCGACTCGATTCGCTGGTTGCCGCCATCGTAGTTGAACAAGAAAACATCGGCCCGCGCCGCTATGTGGCAAGGTTGGGCGTTATTTTTGACCGGCAGCGGGCAGGCGCGCTGTTAGGCTCAACCAGTTCGCGCACCCGCTCGGCACCGATGCTGACATTGCCGACACTGATTTCCGGCGGCACGCAGACGATGTTCGAAGTGCGCAATCCGTGGCAGCGGGCGTGGGCGCAATACCAGTTTGGTTCGAGCGCGATCGATTATGTTCGCCCCTCGGGTGCAGGCGGCGAATCGCTCCTGTTGACCTATGGCCAAACCGGTCGCCGCAGCCGGGCATGGTGGAACAATATTCTCGACCTGTTCGGCGCGGCGGATGTGGTCGTGCCGATTGCCAATCTGCGCTGGGAGTATCCCGGTGGCCCGGTAGAAGGGCATTTCACCGCGCGCTATGGCCCGGATAATCGCTTTCTCGACGAATTCACTTTGCGCGCCGAAAGCGCCTCGGCCTTGCCAGCCATGCTCAATCGGGCGGTAGAACGCTTTGATGGCATATATTCCGAGGCGCTCGCAGCTGGTCGCTTGCGGCCTGACCCAACGCTGACGCTCGGCAATGTAGAACTCAGCCCAGCCTTGCGCGCACTCCTTGCCGAAGCGCGCCGGGCAGAGGCGGCAGAGAATGTCGGGACACAAGTTCCTGCCGGTATTGAAGCAGGCACCGGCTCAGACCCGGCACCGCAGCCCACGGCAACGGCAGCGGCCGCTGCCAGCTATGTGGTGCAGGTCGCCACACCTGATGCAACCTCGTTCGACAACGCGCTTTCGCTGCTGCGTGGCACACCCGGCGTGAGCGGTGTGGCGGTCAATTCCACGGCGATTGGCGGCGCATCTGTGCTGCGTGTAACCTATGCGGGCGAGCTTTCCACGCTTGCTGGCGCCTTGCGTTCGCGCGGCTGGGCGGTGAATGAAGGGTCGAACGCGCTCGGCATTTCGCGCTAGGCGCTGACAGGAGCGCCCGGTGGAGCAAATCGCCCTCCCATTGAAGGCTGGAAACGGTCCCGCACGGATCGTGGTCGGCGCGGGCAATGCGCATGTCGCCGAAGCTCTGGTGGCGCCCGAAAACTGGCCTTTCCGCACCGCAGTTCTCACCGGTCCGCAGCGTTCGGGAAAATCGCTGTTCGCGCGTTGGTTTGCCGAGAGCGGAGCGGGCGAAGCGCTGGACGACGCGCACAAGCTGGATGAAGATGCGATATTCCACCGCTGGAACCGCGCGCAGGAAAGCGGCACCGCGCTGTTGATTGTTGGTGGAGAGCCGCCGTGGGATATTGCTTTGCCAGATCTCAAATCGCGTCTCGGCGGATCGCTCCAGCTCGATATCGGCCTGCCCGATGACGAAATGGCGCAGGAGTTGCTGATGTCTCTGGCGGAGGAACGAGGATTGCCGCTGCCCGCAGATGCCGCGGGCTACCTCATCCCGCGCGCGAACCGGTCCTATGCTGATCTTGAACGGCTGGTTGCCACTATCGATCGCTTGTCTCTGGAACGAAAGACCCCACCTACGCAGGGTATATGGCGTGCAGCACTCGAAGCGTTGCACGGTCCAGACGAGCCCCGCTTGCTTTGAGCGGGTTTTGATGGGAAACTGAAGTTACCATGTTCGAACGGCTCATCAGCTATCTGGAATCGGTCCATGCGCGCGACCCGGCACCGCGCTCGCGCTGGGAAATCCTGCTATATCCCGGCGTGCTGGCGCTGGGCCTGCATAAGGTTGGGCATTGGCTGTTTGAGGCCGAAATGTTCCTGCTTGCGCGGCTGGTCAATCATTTTAGCCGTTTCCTGACCGCTATCGACATTCATCCCGGTGCGAAGATTGGCGCGAATCTGTTCATCGATCACGGCTTTACCGTGATCGGGGAAACCGCCGAGATCGGTGACAATGTGACGATTTATCAATGCGTCACGCTTGGCGGCACCAATCCCACAAACGGCAAGGGTGGTAAGCGTCACCCTACTCTGGAAGACAATGTCATTATCGGATCGGGCGCGCAGATTATCGGGCCAATCACGATCGGAGCGCGCGCGCGCGTTGGTGCCAATGCGGTCGTTACCGACGATGTGCCTGAAGGCGCGACGATGATCGGCTTGAAGGCGCGCTCCACGCTGATGCCTGCA
>DFBR01000218.1 GCA_002367375.1 Erythrobacter sp. UBA3075
TCGATCAGCAGCTTTTCGGTAAAGGGATCGCCGACTTGCACCGTTGGGCGTTTGGCTTCGGCATCTTCCTCGAAGTCCGCGCTCGCCATTGTCGCGCCGTGAATACCGTCGCGCCCGGTCTTGGAGCCGACATAGACGATGGGATTGCCTACGCCTGTTGCTGCCGAGTAGAAAATCTTGTCCTGATCGGCCACACCCACGGTCATCGCATTGACGAGGATATTGCCGTCATAGGCGGGGTGAAAATTGGTTTCGCCGCACACGGTCGGCACGCCCACGCAATTGCCGTAACCGCCAATGCCCGCGACCACGCCTTGCACCAGATGCTTCATCTTAGGATGATCGGGACGGCCAAATCGCAGCGCATTGGCGTTCGCCACGGGCCGTGCGCCCATGGTGAAGACATCACGCAAGATGCCGCCAACACCGGTCGCAGCGCCCTGATAGGGCTCGATATAGGAGGGGTGGTTGTGGCTCTCCATCTTGAAGATAGCGGCCTGAGGTTTTCCATCAGGTCCGGCACCGATATCGATGATCCCGGCGTTCTCACCCGGACCGCAGATTACCCACGGAGCCTCGGTCGGCAGCTTCTTAAGATGCAGTCGGCTCGACTTGTAGGAGCAATGCTCCGACCACATGACCGAGAAAATGCCCAGCTCGACCAGATTGGGTTCGCGGCCAAGCCCGTTCAGGACACGCGCGTATTCTTCTTCGGAGAGGCCATGCTGGGCGACGATTTCGGGAGTGATTTCTGACATGGCCTGCGCCTTAGCTACGCGTTGGTGTAATCGCTAGTCCTTCAGCGCGCGATATCCCTAACAAAGCCGCTCATGCTGAGCTTGTCGAAGCGCTGCACTTCATTTTGTGCTGCAGCACCATAAGGGAAGGCAGACCTTCATCAGGCTCTTCTGACTGGTGAGCTGTTTGCTTGGGCAGCTTGACCCTGCGCCCCGCGAGCGTCAATGGTCACTCGCATGGGAGACACACCTGCCGATATCGCTGAATTGAGCTTCGAGGACGCATTGCGTTCGCTCGAAGACGTGGTCCGCAAGCTGGAAAGCGGCGAGGCCAAGCTCGACGAATCCATTGATCTTTACGAACGCGGTGAAAAGCTGCGCCAGCATTGTCAGGCGCGGCTTGATGCAGCGCAGGAGCGGATTGAGAAGATCGTCGCTGGGCCGGACGGCAAGCCAACGGGCACAGCGCCCTTTGATGCCCAAACAGGCCAAGGCTGAGGCGGGCTGAATGGGGCTTATAGTCGCAGACGATGTGCTCGGACGCGGGCTCCAGCGAGTCCAGCGAGAGATCGACGATACGTTTGACGGACTGCTTCCGGTTCCGGACGATAACAGCGCCAAATTGATCGAAGCCATGCGCTATGCTGCGATTGGCGGCGGCAAACGCGTGCGTCCTTTGTTGCTCGTGACAGTCGCGGAAATGTACGGCGCCAGCCGCGCCGCTGCTGTCTACGCTGGCTGCGCTATAGAGGCGATCCATGTCTACTCGCTGATCCATGACGATTTGCCGTGCATGGATGATGATGACATGCGTCACGGCAAGCCGACGCTGCACAAGCAGTACGACGAGGCGATTGCGGTGCTGGCGGGCGATTCGCTCCACGCCCTTGCCTTCGAAATTCTCAGCGGAATGCAGGTCAGCACCGATCCCTTTATCCGCGCAGAGCTGGTCCACGCGCTCGCCAGTGCCAGCGGTTACAAAGGCATGGCGGGCGGGCAAGTGATGGATATCGCGGCTGAAGATGCCGAGGGCGAACTCGATCTGCACACTATTACGCGCCTGCAACAGCTCAAGACCGGCGCTTTGCTTGGCGCGGCGGTAGAAATGGGCGCGATCCTTGGCAAAGTGCCGGAAGAGGGCAGAGCGCATCTGCGCGCCTATTCCCGCGATATCGGCCTTGCATTCCAGATTGCCGACGATCTGTTGGACGAAGAAGGCGACGAGGCGCTGGCAGGCAAGGCGCTGCGCAAGGATGCCGACGCCGGCAAGGCCACGTTCGTTTCCCTGATGGGAATTGAAGATGCGCGGCAACAGGCGCAGGCGCTCAGCCAGCAAGCCATCGGCCATCTTGCCAGCCATGGTGAGGAGGCGGATATGCTGCGTGCGCTCGCGCGGTTTGTGGTGGAGAGGAACTGGTAATGACTGAACGCATTGGCCTTTATCCGGGCACATTCGACCCATGCACGCTTGGCCATGCCGATATCATCCGGCGCGGGGCCAAGCTGGTTGATCGGCTGATTATCGGCGTCACCACCAATCCGTCCAAAAACCCCATGTTCACCCCCGAAGAGCGGATGGATATGATGAAAGGTGAGATCGCGCGCCTCGGTCTGACCAATGTCGAAATTCACGGATTTGATGCCCTGCTTATGAAATTTGCCGAAAGTCAGGGTGCCAGTGTCATTATCCGCGGTCTGCGCGCCGTTGCGGATTTCGAATATGAATATCAGATGGCGGGCATGAACCAGCAGATTAACGAAGGGATTGAGACTGTCTTCCTGATGGCTGACATTTCGCTCCAGCCCATTGCATCCAAGCTGGTGAAGGAAATCGCCATCTACGGCGGTGACATTGCCCCTTTTGTCAGCCCGGAGGTCAAGACGCTGGTCGATGAGCGGGTTGAGACCATCGGCCGCAAAGGCGATTATTGACAGTGCTCACCAGATTGGGCCGACATGTTCATTGAACTGTCAGTTGCTTCGCCGTAGGACGCAGTTACTTCAGCAATTACACCCGGAATGCACATGTTTCGCCAATTCGCGCTGACGGCAATCGCCGCCGCCCTGACAATTTCCGCTCCCGCCGCCGCGCAGGACATCGCGCTGTCACCTGCTATCGAAAGTACCGAGGCGACAAATGTAGAGGCGCAGCAGCTGCCGATCCGCGTCAGCTTCGACATGGCGGAAGACCCGGAAAACATTCTGCTGCTCGATCTCTCGACCGGGGAACGCGTGGCGATCCGGCTGATGCCTGCATGGGCGCCCAACCATATTGAGCGGATCAAGACGCTGACGCGCGATGGCTTTTACGATGGCGTGATCTTTCATCGCGTGATCGATGGCTTCATGGCGCAGACGGGTGACCCGACTGGTACGGGGCAGGGCAGCTCGACGCTTCCTGACATGGACGAGGAGTTCAACTTCCTCCCACATGTGCGCGGCACCGTCTCAATGGCGCGAGCCGATGCTGAAAACAGCGCGAACAGCCAGTTTTTCATCGTGTTCTATCCGCGTTTTGCGCTTGATCGTCGTTACACCAATTTCGGACGCGTCATTTCCAATATGTCCGCCGTTGACAGCATTGCGCGCGGCGAGCCACCCACCAATCCGACGCGCGTTTTGCAGGCCTCCATCGCGGCGGACAATGCGCCCCAAGCCATGCCGCAAGCGCAACGACCGGACGAGACGATCACGCTCGATATGCTGAACGACGCGCTCACCGAATAAGTCTGGTTTGAGGAGAGGCCGATGCGCGTCGACCTTTTCGATTTCGTTCTCCCGCAGGAGCTGATTGCGCTGCGCCCGGTCAGCCCGCGCGATTCCGCGCGAATGCTGGTGGCGCAGGGCGATGCTCCTTTCACCGACCGCAGCGTGCGCGATTTGCCCGATCTGCTCGAACCCGGCGATGTGCTGGTGTTCAACGACACGCGCGTCATACCGGCCCAGCTCGAAGGCCAACGCGGCGAGGCGCGCATCGGTGCAACATTGCACAAACGGATTGATCTGCGCCGCTGGCAGGCATTTATCCGCAATGCCAAGCGCCTGCATGAAGGCGACAGGATAGAATTCGGCGCTGGCGTCACTGCCATTGCCGAGGCGCGGCACTCTGACGGTTCCTTTGCCTTGGCTTTCGAGGGCGACGAGCCGGTCGAAGTGCTGCTGGAGCGGGCGGGGCGGATGCC
>DFBR01000203.1:0-3251 GCA_002367375.1 Erythrobacter sp. UBA3075
TAGCCATGCCCGCAACTCCCGCATGGCCTCCACGATCTGCTCCCCGGCTCTTTGTAGAGCAGACCATCGCGCCGGGTGCTCCGCTGCGCGTTTCCGGCGGTCAGGCGCACTACCTCAACCGCGTTATGCGCGTCGCAGAGGGTGATGCTGTGATCCTGTGCGATGATGTAACGGGCGAATGGGCCGCGCGCGTCGTGGAAGTGGGCAAGCGCGACATCATGCTCGATCCGGTTGAGAAGCTGCGGGAGCGTGAGGCGGTGCCCGATCTGTGGCTGTGTCCCGCTCTGCTCAAGAAAGACCGCTTTGATATGGTGCTGGAAAAGGCGACTGAGCTGGGCGTGGCGCGGATTGCGCCGGTTATCACCCGCCGCTGTGTCGCTGACAAACTCAATGGAGACCGTGCCCGGACCATCGTGACCGAAGCCGCCGAGCAATGCGCCCGCACCGCGCTTCCCGAAGTTGCCGAGCCTTTGAGGCTGGAGGCGTTCCTGCGTGATTTTCCCGAAGGCCGCACTCTGTTCTTCGCCGATGAGATGGGCAGCGATGGCGGCATCGCGTCCGCAGTCGAGGTGTTCGTGCAAAATCCGCCGCCGGCCGCGATCCTTATCGGTCCCGAAGGCGGGTTTGACGACGCAGAGCGCGAAGCCATCCGTTCGCATCCACAGGCGAAACCGATAGCGCTCGGCCCGCGAATACTCAGGGGCGAAACCGCCGCTATCGCCGCCGCCGCACTGTGGATGGGAATGATGGGCGATTGGCGCACACAAGCTTGAGCCGCATGGGGGTAAGAATTTTTGCAGGTGGCGGATTGCAACCGATCCGCTAAGTCGGCCTGACAAATCAGTCGGCCCGATGAAGGAGAATGCATGACTACACGAATGACTTCGGGCGCAGACGATCAACGCATCGAAAGCCGTGACCAGCTGGTCGCTCCGATGCAGGAGGGCGAAAAGCTAGCAGCGCAGTGGCGCATCGGGACCGAGCACGAGAAGCTCGTCTACAAGACCAGCGACCACCACGCGCCGACCTATGGCGAAAAAGGCGGCATTCGCGACATCTTGCTGGCCATGCGTGAATTTGGCTGGGAGCCGGTCGAAGAGGCGGGGCCGGATGGCAAAGTCGATGTGATCGCCATGGCGGGTGAGGACGGCACGATCAGCCTCGAACCCGCAGGTCAGCTCGAACTGTCGGGCGCGCCGCTTGAGACGCTGCACCAGACCTGTGCTGAGACGGGGCGACACCTTACGCAGGTGAAGACCATTGGAGAGGGCTGCGAAGTCGGCTTTCTTGGCCTTGGCATGTGGCCGGACAAGGCGCGCGAAGACCTGCCAACGATGCCCAAGCAGCGTTACGCCATCATGAAACGTCATATGCCCACGGTGGGCAATCTTGGTCTCGATATGATGCTGCGCACTTGTACCATTCAGGTTAACTTGGACTATTCGTCAGAGGCGGATATGGTGAAGAAGTTCCGCACCGGCCTCGCCTTGCAACCGCTCGCCACCGCGCTATTCGCCAATTCGCCTTTTACAGAGGGCAAGCCCAACGGCTTCCTCTCCTATCGCAGCCACATCTGGTCTGACACCGATCCGCACCGCACGGGCATGTTGCCTTTCGTGTTCGATGAGAGTTTCGGCTACGAGCGTTATGTCGATTACATGCTCGATGTGCCGATGTATTTTGTCTATCGCGATGGCATCTACATCGACGCCGCCGGACAAAGCTTCCGCGACTTTATGAAAGGCGAATTGCCCGCGCTGCCGGGTGAATTGCCGACGCCTGCCGATTGGTGGGATCACCTTTCCACCGCATTCCCCGAAGTGCGCCTCAAGAGCTTCCTCGAAATGCGCGGAGCCGATGGCGGCCCGTGGAACCGCATTTGCGCACTACCCGCGCTGTGGGTGGGGCTGCTGTATGATGAAACTGCGCTCGATGCTGCTTGGGATCTGGTCAAGGACTGGTCGATGGAAGAGCGCGAGGCGCTGCGCAATGCCGTCCCCGCGCAGGCGGTTGGCGCAGCCATTCCGGGCGGCGGAACACTGCGTGATCTGGCTGGCGAAGTGCTCGATATTGCCCATGCCGGATTGGTCGCACGCGGGCGGCTTAATTCCATGGGCGACAATGAAAGCGGCTTCCTCAATCCGCTGCGTCAAATCGTCGACAGCGGCAAAGTCCCCGCCGAGGTTCTGCTTGAAAAGTATCACGGCGAATGGGGCGGGGACATCAGCCGCGTTTATGAGGAGAGCTTCTGAGGCCGCATCGGCCATAACGAGGGTGGTGCTTCCTTGGCCTGCTCCGGCTTCTTCCGCTTACGGGACGGTGGATCAGGGAACAGCGGTTCGCGCGGCATGATCTCATTCATAGCTGACCACCTCGAATTCGATGCCGTCCCAATCGAAAAAGTAGAAGCTGCGCGGGCCGGGTTCGTATTTACCGTGGCTAAAGGGTTTCAGGCCGTGTTCGACCACGACCTTTTCCGCCGCATCGATATCATCAACCCGCAGACCAAGGTGATTGAGCGGTTGGCCCTTGCTGTATTCGCCCGGCACGTCCTCGCGTGTGTAAAGAGAGACATAGCAATCGTCCGTTCCGACATGCGCCGTCTCGCCGCCAAGGTGGTGATCGCCGCGCCAGCGGATGTGCCAACCGAGCAGCTCTTGCAGCAGTGCCGCTGCCCGGTCGATTTGCGTGACCGAGAGATTTGCGTGTTCCAGTGTTCCTGAAGTCATTGATTAAAGCTCCTGATTTTGTGTCACTTCGGGCCTGTGCCTGAAGGGCTACGAATCATCGCGCTTGGCTTTTATGCAACCTTAAGCTAAGTTGAGGTCAAGCCTTTGTGGAAAATAATTGTGGTGGGACGCGAAAATGACGGCAGTGCAGTTTGTGACAATCGGCCAATTGGCCAAGCGCACCGGCGTCGCTGTGTCGGCGCTGCGGTTCTATGAAGAAAAGGGCCTGCTGCAACCGCTCCGAACGAGCGGCAATCAGCGGCGTTTCCTGCGCAGCGATATTCGCCGCGTCAGCTTCATCCTGATCGCACAAAAACTGGGCCTCGGCCTGGTAGAGATCGAGGAACAACTCTCCCGCCTGCCCGAAGGCCGCAACCCCACGCTGGCCGATTGGCAGAAGATCAGCCGCACGATGCGTGTGCAGATCGACGAGAAGATCCGCCTCCTCACCCGCACCCGCAACCAGCTCGACCAATGCATCGGCTGCGGCTGCCTGAGCCTGACGAAGTGCCAGCTCTACAA
>DFBR01000203.1:3262-4891 GCA_002367375.1 Erythrobacter sp. UBA3075
TTGGATTAGGATCACTGTTGATATCAATCCGTAACCAATAGAGATTCCTCCGGATGAAGAAGCGCAATGTGCTGATCTTGATTGTCTCCGCAGCTGCTTTTTGGCCGTGGCTTGGCAACCCGCTCGACTATGTCAGATGGGAAGATGGCGCGCGTACTTCGGTGCCGGTTGCACTCCTATTTGGTTTCCCATGTGAGTCGCGACAAAGTGACGTAAGCATTATGGCTACGGGGCCTGATTGCTTTCGTTTTAGCGAGGAGCGAGAGTACTCGGGTGTCTGGGTAGACAAGTTTGAAGGCTCTACGTTTGTTGAGGGAGCGTCACGGTTACCTTCAGAAATCACGCTTGATGAACGCTCAGTTTGGTTGTCAGTCCCATCTTCGCTCTATGAGCAAGGGTTGATGCCAAGAAGGGACTATGAATCTGAATGTTCATCATTCGCCGCTTACCGCCTCCAATTTCTAGGAAGAGAAAGGATAGGTGCGGCAGGGCATTTTGGGATGTGGTCGAAAGAGATCGTAGTCGATGAATTGCTCGAAGTTGAAATGGTCGCTCCAAGCACTTGCGTTGGCACGTAGTCTACTCCGCCGCCAGTGCCTCAGCTTCACCAAGGTCAACGCTGACCAGTCGAGAAATGCCTTTCTCCACCATTGTCACGCCAAACAGCCGGTGCATCCGGCTCATGGTCACGGCATTGTGCGTCACGATCAGATAGCGGGTGTTGGTTTCGCGGACCATTGAGTCGAGCAGATCGCAGAAACGCTCGATATTGGCATCATCCAGCGGCGCATCCACTTCGTCCAGCACGCAAATTGGTGCCGGATTGGTTAGGAAGAGCGCAAAAATAAGTGCCGTTGCGGTTAGCGCTTGCTCGCCGCCCGACAACAGGCTGAGGCTCTGCAAGCGTTTACCCGGCGGCTGCGCGTAAATCTCAAGTCCCGCCTCCAACGGGTCGTCCGAATCGACCAGCGCCAGATGCGCCTGCCCGCCTTCGAACAACCGCGTGAACAGGCGGCGGAAATGCCCGTCCACTTCCTCGAATGCAGCTTTCAGCCTTTCGCGGCCTTCGCGGTTGAGATTGCCGATGCTGCCGCGCAGCCGGTTCACCGCTTCGCCAAGCTCGGCCTGTTCGGCTGCGCTGGAGCCGTGTTCGCCTTCAATCTTTGCCAATTCTTCGGCGGCGACGAGGTTGACCGGGCCAATCCGCTCGCGGCTCGCCGTCAGCCGGTCCATCTCATCGCTTTCGAGGCCCGAATTCCTCACAGCCTCTTCGTCGAATTCAAAGCGGCCGGGGAGCAGGGCAGGCGGAGCCTGGAAGCGTTCGCCCGAAATGCGCGCCATTTCCTCGCGCCGCTGTTCCTCATTCTCCGCCCGAGCAGCCAGTGTGGCCCGCTGTTCGCGGGCGGCGGAAAGCGCTTCGTTGAGATCACCAAGAGCGGCATCCGCCTCGCGCGCCTGTGCCTCGGCCTCGCGCACGGCGCTTTCGGCCTTGGTCAATTCCTCGCCCAACCGCGCGCGGACGGTTTCGCCGCTCTCGATCTCGCGCATCAAGCCTTCGGGCTTGGCAGCGATGACGGCGCGTTCTTCGGCGATTTCCTCGAACCGGGCAGACATGCCCGCCAGCCGCGC
>DFBR01000203.1:4947-5401 GCA_002367375.1 Erythrobacter sp. UBA3075
GCGAGCGTAGCATTGGCGGCCTGCAAGCCTTCGCGCGCGGCCTCATGCTTGGCACGCGATGCATCAAGCGATGCGCGCCCCGCTTCGGGATCGGGCAATTCGGCAAGCCGCGCCTTGGCCGCTTCGAGATCGCCTTGAGCGGCCTCACGCTGTCCCGCCAGTTCTTCGCCCGCGCTTTCGATCTGTTCGAGCCGCGAGGCCATTTGCGCGACCGCAGCTTCCGCCTGATCGACCGCCCGCAGCGCGGCGCGTTCGTTTTCGATGGCGCTGGCGATGGCGCGGTCACGCTCAATCAACGCCTGCTGGATCGCGGTATAGCGTTCCTGCGTTTGCGCGACCTGCGTCTCGGTCTGAGCCAGACTGTCCTGTAAGGCGGGCAGCTGCGCTTCGAGATCGGCAAAGCGGTTCTCCGCCTCCAGCCGAACGGCCTCTGCCCCGCCTTCGCCATGCGCGA
>DFBR01000203.1:5461-15806 GCA_002367375.1 Erythrobacter sp. UBA3075
GCCACATGCACCAGCGCCATGCGCGCGGCGAGTTCAGCGGGGCAATTGGCGATATGTTTGGCGAGCGAATCGGGCACCGGCGAGGGCGCTGTGCTGCCGGTCCAGAACCGGCCTTCACCTTCAGGCGCACCCAAAGGCGACTTCGCATCGCGGCCCAGCGCTGCGGCGAGAGCGCGCTCAAATCCCGGCGCGGCGCGCACTTGGTCAATGGCGAGCGAACGGCCCGAACGGTTCGCCTGTTGCTTGGCGCGCGCGGCCCGGTCCCGTTCCAGCGCGGAATATTCGCGTTCAATTCCTGCAAGTTCGGCCTTCGCAGCGGCATAGGCTTCACGTGCATCATCGCGTGCCTGCGTGGCATCTTCTTTCAGTGCGCGGTCGCTTTCGCCCTCGCTCCTGCACCGCGCCACCAAAGTAGTGGCGGCCTCGGCCTGTTCGCGCGCTTCGGTGAGAGCCTCTTGCGGATCGCGTGCGCCGGTCAGGGCTTCGCGTTGGGCCGCAAGGCGTTGGGCTTCGCTCGCAAGCCGTTCCAGCCGTGCTTCGGCCTGCGCGATTTCGGATTGCGCGACGCGCCAGTCGGCTTCCACGCCAGCATGGTCCGCCGTCGCCTTGGCCAGCGCCAGTTCGGCCGTGCGGCCCGCCCGCTCGCTATCCTCAAGCTTGGCGGCAAGATCCGGGCGCTTGGCCTCGTCAGCTTCCAGCGCGGTTTCACCATCGCCCAGCGCGGCCTCAAGGTCTTTAAGAGCCTTGGCCGCATCCTGTGTCATGCGGTCAGCTTCGAACTTGTCTTCCTCCAGCCGTTCCTTCTGCCGATCGAGATCGCGCAGGCGCTGTTCCGCTGCTTCAAGCTGGCTGGCGAGCGCGGCCATGCGGTGTCCGTGGGCGCTGGCATCATCGCGGCGGTCCGCCAGCTCATCGCGCAATTCGGCGAGTTTGCCCGCCAATTCGGCCTGCGCCTTTTGTGCCGCCTTGGCTACTTGCTGCGCGCCAGCCACCTTGTCGTCCGCAGTCTTGGCCTGTGCGCGGGCAGCCTCTGCAGCCGCTGCCGCATCACGCCAGCGCGCGAACAGCAGGCGCGCTTCGGCAATGCGGATTTCATCGGAGAGTTTGGTGTATCGCTCGGCCTGCTTGGCCTGCCGCTTGAGCGAGGCCATTTGCGAATCGAGGCCCGCCATCAAATCTTCGAGCCGTTCGAGGTTCTTCTCGGTCGAGCGCAATTTCAGCTCGGCATCGCGGCGACGCACATGCAGGCCGGCAATGCCTGCCGCTTCTTCCAGCATCATGCGCCGTTCGGTCGGCTTGGCAGCAATCACCTGCGCGATCTTGCCCTGGCTCACGAGGGCAGGCGAATGCGCGCCGGTAGCCGCATCGGCGAAGATCAGCGACACGTCCTTCGCGCGCACATCGCTGCCATTCATGCGATAGGCGCTGCCCGCGCCGCGCTCGATCCGGCGGGTGACATCGAGGTCTTCGCCGTCATCGTCCTTTGCATGGAGCACGACTTCGGCGAAATCGCGCTGCGGACGAGTGGAGGTGCCCGCGAAGATCACGTCCTCCATTCCGCCCGACCGCATGGACTTGGGCGAGTTTTCGCCCATCACCCAGCGGATTGCTTCGAGCAGATTGGATTTGCCGCAGCCATTGGGCCCGACAACGCCGGTAAGCCCCGGCTCAATGCGCAATTCAGACGGTTCGACGAAGCTTTTGAAGCCGCTCAGGCGAAGTTTGCGAAACTCCATCCTTCGCCCGCCGCTCGCCTTACTCTTCCCGTGCGCCGGCGCGCTGGAGAACAGGTTCCAGATCGGCCCAGGAACGCACGTCCAATTGCTGTCCGTTCAGCAGGAAAGTGGGGGTGGAAGTGATGCCCAGTTCATTCGCCTGCTGATCGGACCGTTCGCCAACAGCCAACACCGATTCGTTGTCGGAAAGGCAGGCGGCGGCCTGATCAATGCTGACCCCACGCGCGGCGAAGAAGTCGAGATAGCCGGCGGTTTCGGCCACCGCGACATAGACCTGATCGTCAGGCAAATCACCCATCTGCTGCATGGCCTGCTGGCTCTGCTGAGCGCCAGCCATGATCTGTTCGAAGTTCTGCCACACCTGATCGGACAGCGGGTGGAAACTTTCGGGCGCGCTGCAACGGGTCAGGCGGGCGAGCGTCAAGTCCCAGCCATCGCGCACCAGATTGCGCAATTCGTAGGAAACCACGCCCGTGCTGACATAGTCTTGCTTGAGCGGTTCGGCACCGTTCTGGGCAAAGTTCGCGCAGGCGCCGCAGGTGAGCGAGGCATACTCGATGACCTTGATCGGCGCGTCCGGATTGCCGATCAAATAACCATCTTCCTCTGTAACCGCGACAACGTCGGTCCATGCCTGTCCGTCATGAGCAGGGATGGCCGCGATGGGGTCACCTTCGGCCACTTCGCCATCGGCAGTATCCGAGCCGCAGGCGGCGAGAGCCAGCGCGAGCGGCGCGGTGAGAAGGGCAAGTTTGATACGGCGCGGAGTGGTCATGACAAAAAGCGTCCTGTCGAATGGCGGACCCGCAAATTAGACGTATGCGAGAGTGGCTTGGAAGCGCCGGAGGTCCGGAAACGGCGCTTTTGCACAGGGTTTTCCCCTTATTCGGTAGTAGTCGTCCCAGATTCTTGGGCAGATTGGCGCGTCGGAGCCATGATCTGACCCAGAGCGGGCCAATCGTGCACCCCTTCGAGCAGCGAGCCATTGAGCACGAAGCTTGGCGTTCCGCGGACGTTGAATTCCGCCGCATTGGCCGCCGATGTCTCCGCTAGAGCCATCGCCCGCTCGCTATCGGCCAGGCAATTGTCGATATCGCTGAAGCTGTAGCCGCGGCCTTCCATGATCTCGTGAAAGTCCAGATCATTGCCGATGGCGCGCATTCGTGAGGCAATAGTGCCACTGACCCAGCGGTTCTGCTGAGCGGGCGACATACCCTGTGCGCGGGTCAGCCATTCTTCCTGCGTGTTGAGTATGGCGCGGTGATTGTTGAAGAAGTTCTCTGGCGCGCCGCACTCGGTCACCAATGCCGCAGCGACATCGATCGGGTTGCGGATCAGATGGCGTATTTCAACCGCAGCCAGCCCTTCCAGCACATAGACATATTTCAGCTCGGCCTCGGACTCCTGCTCGAAATGTGCGCAATGCGGGCAGGTGTAGCTGACGAATTCGATCAATTGCAGCGGCGCTTCGGGATTGCCGACGCGGAAGCCCTTGTCGGTCTGTTCGATCTGCGCATTCCAGTCCTGCGCCATCGCGGGATGGGCCATCGCAGTTAGGGCAGGCGCTGCCAGCACGACCAGTGCGGCTGTCAGCAAACGCGGAAAATTCATGTCTCACTATCCTCTTTGTTCGCCACTGAACGGGCGAGCGATTCCAATACGGCGCGCAATTCCGGGTCGCCGATATCGCGCAAGCCTTCACCAAGGTCCATCGGGATGGGTTTCAATGACGGTGGCGCGCTGCGTTTCTCTCCAGCAGGCGGCGGCTTAACCGCACCTTGCCGGATCTTCACCTTGGCCACCGCCTTGTAACCGAAAAAGCGGTTCACCCGCTCCATAATTTCGGGAATCACATGCTGTATGAGCGGAGCATGGGCGGGCAGGACGACCAATTGCATGATGCCGTCAGATTTCTCGCCCGGCGGGAAGCGAATGCTTTCGGGCGAACACACTTTGGCATGTTGCGGGCCGACGATTTCGGGCCAGCGGGTGACCACGGAGGATTGCACGAAGCCGAAGCGCCGGAAAGCCGCGCGACCGATCTGCGGCACGAGGTCGGCCACCGGCTTTGCCGGGCCGCCGCGCGGGCGCTGATAGGGCTTGGCACCCTTGCGCTTGTTCTTTGCAGAACCTGCCTTGGGGCTCTTCCCCGATTTCGGTTTATCGTCACGTTCCATGGAAGCGCAGCTCATGCCATAGGCGGCGCGTGACTGCCACCGCCTCTTCGCTGCTTCTCGACTGGTATGATGCCCATGCTCGGGATTTGCCGTGGCGTGCAACTCCTGCTGGCGCGCGGCCCGATCCCTACCGCGTGTGGCTGTCAGAGGTAATGTTGCAGCAGACGACGGTCGCAGCGGTTAAACCCTATTTCGCCAAATTCACCGATATCTGGCCTGATGTGCAGGCGCTTGCCGCAGCGCCGGAAGAGGATGTGATGGCCGCATGGGCGGGGCTGGGGTATTACTCGCGCGCCCGCAATCTGGTGAAATGTGCCCGTGAAGTTGCGGCCCTGGGCGACTTTCCCGAAAGCGAGACAGAATTGCGCAAGCTGCCGGGGCTGGGCGACTATACCGCAGCTGCGGTGGCGGCGATTGCCTTTGGTCAGCGTGCGGTGGTGGTCGATGCCAATGTCGAGCGTGTCGTCGCGCGGCTGTTCGCTATCGACGATCCACTGCCCGGTGCGCGCAAGACGATCCGGGCGCGGGCTGACACGATTACGCCTGAGAAACGCGCAGGCGACTTTGCGCAGGCGATGATGGATCTGGGATCGAGCATTTGCACCGCTCGCGATGCCAAATGCCTGCTCT
The DNA here is from genome assembly GCA_002367375.1 of Erythrobacter sp. UBA3075. Lineage (GTDB taxonomy): Bacteria > Pseudomonadota > Alphaproteobacteria > Sphingomonadales > Sphingomonadaceae > Alteraurantiacibacter. The sequence goes on from DFBR01000203.1 coordinate 10,005, forward strand.
GCCCGCTCAGCGCGCGCTGCGAAGGGCGTGCGACGGGCGACCCGCTGCGCCTGCCGGTCAAAGCGCCCAAGAAAGCGAAGCCGCGCCGCACTGGCACGGCTTTCTGGATTGAGCGCGATGATGCGGTGTGGCTGGTCAAGCGGCCGGGCAAGGGGATGCTCGGCGGAATGCGGGCACTGCCGGATGATGACTGGTCCGCGCGCGGAGACGGGCACGGCGATGCGCCGGTTTCAGGCGCGTGGAAGGGCGCAGGCGTGGTGCGCCATTCCTTCACCCATTTCGACATTGAGCTGGGCGTGGCCATTCATGCCGGAGATGATGCGCGGCCTGACGGTGATGGTGAGTGGTGGCCACTCTCGGCAATCGAGGATGCAGGGCTGCCGACGCTGTTCGCAAAAGCGGCGCGGCTGGTGCTGGCGGACCGCATGTGAGTCCCAGCGCAGGCTGGGGCCTCCCACGCTCCCTGTCCGAGGCTCCTGCCTTCGCAGGAGCTCACGAGCCGCTAAACCACGCCACCGCCCAGTATCAGGCGGACAATTGCAATCGCGAAAACCACCAGACAGAAGTTGCGACCGCCATTGCTGCTCGACAATTGGCCAATGGCCAAGCCTATCGCCACGAAGGGCAAGGCAATCCAATTGGCCCATCCAAGCAGGGGGATTTGCGCGGGAATGACGATGACCAGCGACAGCAGGCCGATGAGGATCGAGACGATGTTCAGCATGTGTTATATATAGGTAACACAGTGGCGATCTGCAACCTTGCTGTGCAGAAAAACGCAGGCTATTCCCCTTCCCACGACCTCTTGTGAAAGCCTCACTGACATGCAGACGCAGTTTATTTCCGCCAGTATTTCCCGCCGCGACGCTCTACGTGGAGGTGCAATGCTCGGGGCAGGAGCAGCCTTCTCCGGCCTGCCATTCGCGCCCGCTGCTTTCGCTCAGGATGGCGCGGCGAGCCGCTGGCCTGAAGTGAGCCGGTTCATCCGGTCCTACGTCGATAATCGGCAGGTTTCGGGCATGGTAGCGGGCATGGGCTTTGGACAATCCGCCCCTGATTTCCTTTCTGCCGGGTCACGCACATTTGAAGGCGCGAGCGCTGTGGGGCCTGACACATTGTACCGCATTTACTCGATGACCAAGCCGGTCACCGGCATGGCGGTGATGATGTGCATTGACGATGGCCTTATTGGTCTCGACCAGCCGTTGCATGAAATCCTGCCCGCTTTTCGCGATATGCAGGTGCAGGTGCAGTATGACGGGGCCATCACGGCGGACAATCTGGAACCGGCAGCGCGCCCGATCACCATTCGCCATTTGCTCACCCATACGGCGGGGTTGGGCTATACGGTTGTGCAGCAAGGCCCGCTGAAGGCGGCCTATGCACAAGCGGGCATCATCCCTTTCTCATCGAGCCGATTGCCTATCGCGCGAGATCTGCTTGGCGGTACGCCCGCGCCCAGCCTTGCCGAATTTGCCGACCGGCTGGCCGAGCTGCCGCTGGTCCACCAGCCGGGCACGCGCTGGAGCTATTCAGTGGGAACAGACTTGCTTGGCCGCGTGATCGAAGTCGCAAGCGGGCAGAGCTTCGACAGCTTCCTGCAACAGCGCATTTTCACGCCCGTTGGCATGGACAGCACATCCTTCCGTGTCGCACGCGAGGATGCCGGACGGCTGGCAGCGAATTACTTCCTGATGGGCGGGGTGCCGCTGCCGCTGGACTTGCCCGGTAGCTCGGTCTTCCTCGATGAACCGGCCTTCCCGTTTGGCGGCGCGGGCCTGGTTTCGAGCGCGCGCGATTATGATCGCTTCCTGCGAATGTTGGCAGGCTACGGCGAAATTGACGGTGTGAGGGTGATGAGCGAGGGTGCGGTTCGGATGGGAGCGTCCGATCTCTTCCCCGAAACGCTTGCCGCTGACGGAGGCTTTACCGCCAATGGCCGGACCTTCGGCTTCGGTGCAGCAGGTCTGGTCGGACAGGGCGACACGGCAGGCCTGTTCGGCTGGTTCGGTGCGGCGGGCACGGTTGGCCTCGTTAACATGCAGGCTGGCCTGCGCCATACGTTGATGACGCAATATATGCCGGCGGAGAATTACGACATTCAGGCGCGCTTCCCCGTGGCGGTGGCACAGGATGCGATACGGATGTTCGCCGATTGACCTACACGCCGCGTCCCGCGCTGACGGGCCACGGCATGGACCGTGACGATCACACGCGGGCGGACCCGGCACGGCTTGCCCAACAGCGCGCACGGCCCGATGCGCTGCTGCTGGCGCTCGACGGGCTGATGCCGGTTATGGATGGCAATGGGCTGACCTTTACGCCGTTGGGCGAAGCTGCGGCGGATGCCGAGCTGGTCTATATGGGTCTGAAAGATGGAACGCCGATCTTTGCTCCCGTCGCGGAAGAGGGCGATACGCGGCAAGCGTATGAGCAGCGCGCCAACCGTGCCATCGTGATGCAACTGAATGCACGCGATCTGGCGATCTATGCCGGAGCGCGGAGCTTGGTCGACTGGCACGCGCGCCACCGCTTCTGCGCCAATTGCGGCAATCCCACAAGAATCGCCAAGGGCGGCTGGCAGCGCAATTGCGTGAAGGAAAGCGGCGGCTGCGGTGCTCCGCATTTCCCGCGCACCGATCCGGTTGCGATCATGCTGGTCGAGCATGATGGTGATGTCTTGTTGGGACGCGGCGTGAACTGGCCGGAGCGGGCCTTTTCGGCGCTCGCCGGATTTATCGAGCCGGGCGAAAGCATCGAAGAAGGCGCCGCGCGCGAAGTGCTGGAGGAGGCGGGCGTCGAACTGCGCGATGTGACCTATGTCGCCAGCCAGCCATGGCCTTTCCCGTCCAATCTGATGATCGGCTGCCACGGTTATGCTAAGGCGCGCGACATCACACTTGATGAGACTGAGCTTGAAGATGCGCGCTGGTTCACCCGCGCCGAAGTGGCAGATGCGATGGCCAATGGCCGCGCTTCGAAGAGCTTCCTCGCGCCGCCACCAGAAGCTATCGCGCGCACATTGCTGGAATGGTGGCTGGAACGGGGCGAATGACGCAGCTTGAAGTCGATATCTGGTCCGATGTGATGTGCCCGTGGTGCGCGGTGGGCTATGCCCAATTCGCCAAGGCCATGGAAATGATCGCGGACGATGTGAACGTCACGATAAGCTGGATGCCGTTCGAGCTTGATCCAGGCGCGCCACCCGAAGGCAGCAAGGCTCTTGAACATTTTGCCGAGAAATATGGCTATTCGCTGGAAGAGGCCGCAGCCAAGCGCGACGAGGTCGAGGCAAGGGCTGAAGCGGCAGGCTTCCCCATCGCCTATGCTGGTGAGGGCGAGCCGCCCGAAGCGATGCGCTGGAACACGTTCGATGCGCACAAGCTGCTGCGCTGGGCGCTCGCATGGAAGGGACCGGACGTGCAAACCGCGCTCAAACTGGCGCTGTTCGAGGCGCATTTCCGCGAGCGGCGCAATATCTCTGACCCTGAAGTGCTGGCCGAAATTGCGGGCAATGTGCCCGAATTATGGGCCGAGGGCGCGGCCGAGGCACTGGCAGATGAAACGCTGTCCATGGCCGTCCGCTTCGATGCCGAACGCGGGCGCAAGAGCGGCATAACCGCCGTGCCGAGCTTCGTCGTGGCCAACAAATATGTGCTGCAGGGCGCGCAAGATGCGGAGACCTTCGCCAAGGCCTTGCGCGATATTGCGGGCATGGAAGAGGCGGCGTCAGATCAGTCCGAGACGTGACAATTTTCCCGCCAGCTTGCCGGGAATAATATCACCAATATCCTCGCCATCCTCCAGGTCGCGCGGCGCTTCGCCTTTCATATAGCGCCAGCCCTGATGGGCGCGCTTGGGCTTGGGCATGACCTTGATGAGGCGTGGTTCAATAACGATCCACCAGCGGCCATTGTCCTGCTGCTCATATTCGAGAATTTCTGATCGGGCGACGATATTGTGCTCGTGAATCCAGAACAGCGATCCGCCTACAGTCTCTTCCCACCGGGTTGGGCGATAACGGGTGTTGACCTTGAAACTGCTGCGATTGGCATACCATTGCTCGATATCAGCGAATGACTTCGCGCCGAATGCGATCTTGGTGAGGTTTAGCGGCATGGGTCTAGAGATAGGGCCACTTGGCGCAGGCTCAACCTATCCCGCCAGTCCGGCGGCTACGGCGAGACCGAGAAACGCAAAAAAGCCCATCGAATCGGTAATCATCGTCACAAACACGCTGCTTGCCACAGCCGGGTCCTGATCGAGCCGTTCGAAAGCGACTGGCACCAGCACGCCGGCAAGGCCCGAAATCACGATATTGACCACCATCGCCGCAGCAATCACCGCGCCCAATTCTGGCGTAAAGATGAGAGCAGTGGCGATACCGATCAGCACGGCAACCGTCGCGCCGTTCATGATCGCCACTTTCAGCTCCCGCAGCAGGATACGCTTGGTGTTGGAGCGGGTCAGCTGGTTCATCGCAATGGCGCGGATCGTTACCGCCATCGTCTGCGTGCCCGCATTGCCGCCGATACTGGCGACAATCGGCATCAGCACGGCCAGCGCGACGAGCTGTTCGATAGCTGCCCCGAAAAACGCAATGATAGCGCTCGCCACCACAGCGGTGCCGAGATTGGCGATCAGCCAGCGCACGCGTGCAGAGTAAGCATCGCGCAGCGGTTCGTTAATGTCGCCTTCGCCCGCACCGCTCATCAGCAGGGCATCCTCGCCCGCCTCTTCGGAGATGATGTGAACCATGTCATCGACGGTCAGCTGGCCGACGAGCCGCCCGCTTTCATCGACCACGGCGGCCGAAATCAGCGCGTATTTCTGGAACCGCAGGGCGACTTCTTCCTGATCCATATCGACCGGGATCAGCGTCTGATCGCGCTTCATCACATCGGTCAGCGCGATGTCGCGCGGGGTGCGCAATATCCAGCTCAACTGGCATGTGCCGACCGGGTGGAAGCGGTGATCGACGACGAAAATTTCCCAGAAATCGGTAATCAATTCATCGTTGCGGCGCAGGTAGTCGATCAGATCGCCCACGCTCATACTGTCAGGCACCGCGACCAGCTCTCGCTGCATCAAGCGGCCGGCAGATTCTTCCGGGTAAGCGAGCGCGTTCTCGATCGCGGCGCGGTCTTCCGGCTCAACCTCGGCCAGAATGGCGCGCTGGTCAGGCAGGTCGAGATCTTCGATCAGCTGGACGGCATCGTCGGTTTCAAGCTGCTCAACGATTTCGGCAACGGCGGCGGCAGGCAGCGCCTCGACCATGTCCTCGCGCACATAATCGTTCAATTCGGCAATCACATCGCCGCTCATCAGATCGGTGATGGCGGCGGCCAGCACGCCGCGATCATCGCGGTCGAACAGTTCGAACAGATCGGCGATGTCGGCGGGGTGGAGCGGTTCTACGAGCTCGTAGGTACTGTCTTCATTGTCGTCGCGCAGGCTTTCGCGCACTTGCCGCACGAATTCCGGTTTCAGCCGGTTCTCCTCGTCAAACTGCTCGCCTTCGCCCTGAACGGGCGTTTCGGCATTGCGTTCGTCAAGATCGGTCTCGGACATGCAGGCGGGTCTATTGCGCTGCGCCGCAAAAGCAAGCGCCCCCTACATACTAGACCCGGCGTGACATTTGCGCCCGCATCCCTATATCCGCGCCCACACCTTCCAAGGAGATCAATACATGGCCGATGAAAAACTGACCTTCACCCTCGATTGCGGAGACGGCAAAGGCGGCGATGTCGTCATCAAGCTGCGCTCCGACCTTGCGCCGGGCCACGTTGCCCGCATTACCGA
>DFBR01000203.1:15932-19961 GCA_002367375.1 Erythrobacter sp. UBA3075
TGCTCAATGGCCCGCACGCAGGACCCCAACAGCGCCAACAGCCAGTTCTTCATCTGTCTTGATGACGCGCGTTTCCTCGATCGCCAATACACGGTCTGGGGCGAAGTGGAGAGCGGCATGGATCATGTCGACGCACTGCCCAAGGGCGAACCGCCTGCGAGCCCGGGCACAATCGTCAAGGCGACTGTTGCCTGAATAATTGACCCGGTTTTGGGGAGGGCGGGGCGCTACAGCCCCGCCTTCACCAGCCAATCGTGGAAGATGCGCACTGGGCGCGCTTCCAAATCAGCATGGCGGCAGATGAACCAGTAGGAATAGGGGCTTTTGACCGTCTGGTCATAAAGCGGGGCAAGCCTTGGATCATTGTTCCGGGCAAGGTGATCGTCATGCATGATCGCAATGCCCATGCGCTGCGCCGCCGCCTCAAGGATCAGCTGGCCCGAATCGTAATGATCGATCGCCGCCGGCTGCATTCTCTCTAATCCCAGCGCTGCTTTCCACGCATCGAAGCTCAATGGCATATCGGTGTGGACGAGGAAGGTCTGCTTCTTCAGTGCCGCTGCGTCAGGTTCGCTGCCAAGCTCAGCCACCAGATCGCGATTGGCGATGGCGTGGATGGTGTTCCGGTCAAGCTGGATACCATACAGGCCCTCCACCGGCTTGGTCGTCAGTGCGATGGCTGCATCCAGCGTGTCGCCGACGCGGTCAATCAGATGCGGGCCGGTATCAATATCGAGGTGCAGCCGTGGATGGCTCTCCCGCAATTCACCAAGTCGCGGAAAGAGCCGCTGGGTGCCGAAAAGTGGCATGACACCAAGGCGCAGGCGCATGAGTTGCAAATTCTCGCTTTGCGATTCGACCGATGCGGCCAGCGCTTCGAGATGCGGGGCGACGGCATCGTAAAAGGTGCGGCCTTCATCGGTCAGCCGCATGGTCTGACCCGAGCGCGAGAACAGCTTGCGCCCGGTGAAGTTTTCAAGATTGCTGATCCGGCGCGACAGGGCCGAGGGGCTGAGGCCAAGCTCACTCGCCGCCGCTCGCGCCGATCCGAGCCTGACGACGCGGATGAAAGCCTCTAGGGCACGAAGGGGTGGGAGGCGTCGCACGCGCCCTTTGTCGCGGCCGCAAGCCGCTGTGTCGAGTGGCAATTCCCCCTATGCCGCAGGTTTTTTGCTGGGTCGCATCAATCGCGGAATTAATTGCCAGCGCCCTCCCTAGCCGTCGTCCTCCGGCGATGCGGGATTGGGCCGGTGCAGACGCAGGCGCGTCACATGGGTTTCATCGCCCGCTGTCACCTCGACTTTCCACCCGCTGGGATGATCGAGCACAGTCCCAGGTTGCGGAACGCCCTCGGCCAGAACGAAAGCAAGCCCGCCCAGCGTATCGACCGCTTCCTCGATTTCGGCGAGTTGGGGATCGCCCACTTTTTCGGCCACGTCATCAAGTTCGGCGCGGGCGTCGGCATCCCAGATGCCTTCGCTGATTTCGACAAGCTGCTCGATCGGAGCTTCATCATGCTCATCTTCGATCTCACCGACGATTTCTTCGACCAGATCTTCAATGGTGATAATGCCGTCGGTGCCGGAGAACTCGTCCACGACGATGGCAAGATGCGTGCGGCGCTGGCGCATGTCGGCCAGCACATCGAGCGCGCCGCGCGCCTGCGGCACATAGAGCGGCTGGCGCATCAGGGTGGACCAGTCCTCAGGCGGCTCTTCCCCGCTGGCGAGGTAAGCGAACACATCCTTGATGTGGATCATGCCGATCACATCATCCAACTGGCCGCGATAGACAGGCATGCGCGAAATGCCATGTTCCGCGAAAGTGGCGACCATCTTTGCCCAGGGCGCATTGGCATTCACGGCGATGATTTCGCCGCGCGGAATGGCCACATCATCGGCATCATGCTCGCTGAAATGCAGCACTTTGCGCAGCATGGTCAGTTCAACCGGAGACAGGTCACCCTTTTCCGGCACATCCCCGCCATTGCGTGAAGCCTCGTCTTCATGTTCATCAATGGCCTCTTCCAGCTGCTCGCGCAGCGAGGGCTCGGCTTCGCCTTTAAACATGGTGCGGATCGTGTTCCACAATCCGCCACCAGAGCTACTACTATCTGCGTCTCCGTTTTGGGAGCCGTCCGTTTTATCAGTGTCGGGCATCGCCCTTTCGCTTTTCCTTATGCAGCGTCAGTCGGGGTATATGGGTTGGCTATACCCATAAGTGCAAGCGCCTTCACTTCCAGCGCCTCCATTTTCTCTGCATCGGCCTCGCTGGTCTCGTGATCGTGACCGGCCAGATGCAGCAGGCCATGGACGATCAGATGGGCAGCGTGATCGACCAGCGCGATACCCTTGGCCTCGGCTTCGCGGGCGCAGGTTTCGTAGGCGAGGGCGATATCGCCCAACATTTCGGGCGGGCCTTCGTCTGGATCGAGATGCACCAGATCGCTGCGGTCCAGCATGGGAAAGCTCAGCACATTGGTCGGTTTGTCCTTGTCCCGCCAATCACGGTTGAGCGTCTGGATTACTTCGTCGCTGGTGAACAACATGCTCGTGACGAGCCGCGTGTTGGCGAGTTCAGGAACGGCCTGCGCGACCGCATCTACTGCGCGCTCTGTCAGCGATTCCCAGTCACCTTCCGGCCAGTCCTCAATGTCGATTTCCAGCTCCACGCTTAATCCGCGTGGCCGTCCGGCCCCTCATATGCTTCAACTATTCGCCCAACGATCGGGTGACGCACCACGTCGGCAGCAGTGAAGCGCGTGACGCCAACGCCTTCGACGCCTTCGAGCCTGGCGACTGCATCGGCCAGCCCGCTCATCCGGTTGCCGCCCGGGATATCGATCTGCTTGGGATCACCGCACACCACCATGCGGCTGTTCTGGCCAAAGCGGGTGAGGAACATCTTCATCTGCTCACGCGTGGTGTTCTGCGCCTCATCAAGAATGATGAAGGAATCCGCCAGCGTGCGGCCCCGCATGAAGGCGATGGGTGCGATCTCGATCTCACCGGAGGCAATGCGCCGGTCCACCTGTTCGGGCGGCATGCAATCATACAGCGCATCATAAAGCGGGCGCAGATAGGGATCGACTTTCTCTTTCATATCGCCGGGCAGGAAGCCTAACCGCTCACCCGCCTCGACGGCAGGGCGCGAAAGGATCAGGCGCTGCACGCTGCCGGTAATCAGCTGACTGACCGCCTGCGCCACCGCCAGATAGGTCTTGCCCGTGCCTGCGGGGCCGAGCGCAAAGATCACATCCTCGCGCGCGAGCAGGTGCATGTAATCGCCCTGCATCGCGCTGCGCGGGGTGATGGTCTTCTTGCGGGTGCGGATCATGATCGGCGGGGTCTTGGCGTCGCCTGTGATAATGCCTTCCAGCGTTGGCTCATCGGACATGGAGATGAGCGCGTCGATCGCGCCTGCGTCCATCTCCTCGCCCGTCAGCAGTTTTTCGTGCATTTTCATCAGCACGTCGCGGGCGCGGGCGACTTCTTCCGCCGCGCCCTCGATAATCACCTTTTCCCCGCGCGCTGCGATATACACGCCGAGCCGGTTTTCGATCTGTACGAGGTTGGCATCAAATTGCCCGAACAGCGCGCCAAGCACAGCCTGTTCGTCAAATGATACTTCAATGCTGGCGCGCCGGGACTGGTCCTGACCTTGCGCCGGATGGGCGATAGTGGCGGCGTTGCTGTCGCCCTTGTGTGCTTTGCGGGCCATCTGTTCCTTTCAAACCCTGTAAGCTGGAAGATAGGCCTCGAACGCGCGCTGGCAAGCTGGGGGCCTACGTTTGGTGGTGGAAAGTCATTGTCCTGTCACACAATGTAGGGCGATTCAGGTGCTCACCGTTTCCAGCAACCGCCCCTGCAGAGAGCTTGGCCCGGCCTGCACCAGTTCCGCGCGGACCATGTCACCGATGGCCAGTTCGTTGTCGAAGAACACCGATTGCAGCCACGGCGATTTGCCCAGCCATTGTCCGGCCCGCTTGCCCTTTCGTTCGATCAGCACGTCGCAGGTCTTGCCTACGCT
>DFBR01000203.1:20119-20760 GCA_002367375.1 Erythrobacter sp. UBA3075
ATGAAATCGCCTGACAATGCGATGTCGGGGCGGGCCGCGCGGAAGCGGTCGAGCAGCTTGAGATAGCTTTCCGCCGTGTGACTGCGGTTCATGGCTTTAAGCACACGGTCCGATCCGCTTTGCACCGGGAGATGCAGATAGGGCATCAGCTTGTCGACCTCGCCATGCACGGCGATCAGGCCTTCGGACATGTCGGCGGGATGGCTGGTGGTATAGCGAATGCGCTGCAGGTCAGCGATTGTCGCCAGTTCTCGGATCAAGCCATCGAGGCCGACCGCGTGGCCTTTGCTGTCCTCGCCGCTCCAAGCGTTGACGTTCTGTCCCAGCAAGGTGATTTCGCGCGCACCGGCGTCAACCAATCTCTTGGCTTCATCCACCAATGCACTGAAAGGCCGTGAGATTTCGGCGCCGCGTGTATAGGGCACGACGCAATAGGTGCAGAACTTGTCGCACCCTTCCTGCACTGTCAAAAACGCACTGGGGGCGACTTTGCGCCGCGCTGGAAGTGCCGCGAATTTGGCATCTTCGGGCATGTCGGTATCGGTCGAGCGTTCACCTGACGCGGCCTTCGCGACCATGTCGCCCAGCCGGTGATAGGCCTGCGGGCCGACGACCATGCCGACCGCCGGAGCGCGCTTCAT
>DFBR01000203.1:20791-21110 GCA_002367375.1 Erythrobacter sp. UBA3075
TTCTCGGTCGCCTTTTCGCGGATGTGGCAAGTGTTGAGCACGACAAGGTCAGCATCCTCGCCCTCTGCCGCAGGCGTGATGCCCTTGGCTTCGAGCAATTCGCTCATGCGCTCGCCATCATAGACGTTCATCTGGCAGCCGAAGCTTTTGACGCGGTAGGTCTTGGGATTGTCGGTAGGTTTCATCAGGGCACCGCCCCTAGGAGAATTCTGCGCCGATTTAAAGCGCTGCAATCACCGTATGGCCTGAGCAATCCGTTCTCGCGCCGCTGCAGTCATGGTCTTGCGGTTCGTCAGTTCATCGCCCGCCAGCGGGGCAA